>JBJECS010000262.1:0-1583 GCA_051871335.1 Muribaculaceae bacterium
AACGAGGAATAAAGTTAGTAACTTTACAGCCGAATTTGAGGGCGTGTGTCTATAGTAAAGCTGTGGAGAGTCGCCTGAGAGCAGAAAAGATTGATTTAGTGCGAAATAGCGGAAAAAATATGAGTGAAACGGTGTATCATATCCCGGCATTGTTGCCACAGGTGATAGATGGGTTAAATATCAATCCGTCAGGGATATATGTTGATGTGACGTATGGTGGCGGCGGTCATTCGAGAGCGATAGTAGAGCGTCTTGATGCCACCGGTCATCACTATGGATTTGACCAGGATATAGATGCAGTAAACCGGGCAATGAATGATGAGCGGTTTACGATGGTATATTCAAATTTCCGCTATATGAAAAATTTCATGCGCTATCATGGGTGCCTGGGCAAGGTTGATGGGATACTTGGTGACCTTGGCGTGAGTTTTCATCACTTTGATGACCCGGAGCGCGGCTTTTCGTTTCGGTGGGAGGGAAAGCTGGATATGCGAATGAATCAGAAGGCGAGGAGAGATGCGGCGTATGTGATAAATCACTATGGTGAGGAAGAGCTTGCGAATGTGTTTTATCTATACGGCGAGCTTAAGCAGTCGAGGCGCATGGCGGCGGCGATAGTAAAGGCACGTGCTAAGCAAGAAATAACGACAGTGGAGCAGTTGCTGGAAGTGACAAAGGCGATGATAAATCCGAAGCAGGAGAAAAAGGAGCTTGCGCAGCTGTTTCAAGCCCTAAGGATAGAGGTTAATGATGAGATAACGGTGTTAAAATCGCTTTTGACGCAGTCGCTTGAGGTTTTGAAGCCGGGAGGGCGGCTTGCCATCATCACCTATCACTCACTTGAGGACCGTCTTGTGAAAAATTTCATGAAGACGGGAAACATAGAGGGAAAAGAGAATAAGGATTTCTATGGGCGCAACCTGTCACCGCTGCGTCTGATAAACAGCAAGCCGATAGTACCGGATGAGGCGGAGATATCGGCAAATCCGCGGTCGAGGAGTGCGAAACTGCGAATAGCAGAACTGATAGAAAACGAAAAAGAAGAGAGGAAATAAAGATATTCAATGGCACAGAGCAGCAGCAATAAGAGGCAGACACCTGAGAAGAGCAAAACGATGCTGAAGAGCACCGTAAGGGGTCTGATGTTCTCGATGGAATTTTTCGCCAAGAACTGGAAGATATTTTTGGGCGTGATATTGATAAGCCTGCTCCATATCACCAACAGGTATCTTTGTGTGACGCGAATGGAGAAGATAATCAAGTGTGAGGCAGAGGCGAAGTCGATAAATACGCGAGCGTTGGCGGCGAAAGGAGAGTATCTGTCGAGCACGCGCGAGAAGAATATAAAACACCTGATGGATTCAGTAGGGTTAAATCTGTCACCGTCAGAAAAACCGAATAAGAAACTGCACTATGGGGAAAAGTAACGGCAATGGACAAATAGTGATGCGCTACCTGCTGATATCGGCGTTCATACTACTGTGGGCGACGGGCAGCCTTGTTTTTCTGACGAAAAATTCACTTGTGGACTCGATAGACTGGAATAATCGCGCGGATACGATGTATCACGAGAAGACAGTTCA
>JBJECS010000263.1:0-1572 GCA_051871335.1 Muribaculaceae bacterium
ACCCTCAAGTGTATATAGATAGTCGCCGTTAAAGGTAAAGCTCTGATAATCCCAAAATTGGAATCCTGTATCTTTTGTCACGCCGCTACCGGTGATTGGGTCTTCGCCATACGCAACTGCCAATTTTCCGCAATATGTATCCTTGCTGTCAAGGAAATCGTCAAGGTCGTATATGTAATATACTCGCTTGCCCGTTACTGTTGAGCTGTAGCAGATATAGCGGTTTACAGGGTCTACGTCTGCCAAGACGTTGTTATGTCCTTTCGGGTGTGTATAATACTGCAGACCTACTGTTGAGTTCGCGCGTCCGTCTACTACGAGTTCTGCGCCTGACTTGAATTTGAAGCGACATATGTCCGGTCCGGCTGTATCGTTCGCCGTACCGTTTTCACTCGCTTTTGACCCTGATATTATCCACAGCTGACCGCTTCGGTCACGGAATACTGAGATTTTTACTCCATGTCCGCTCAGTCCAAGATACATTTTCTGAGTACTGCTGCTATATGTATAAGTGCCGTTTGTCTTTGTCGCCTTCTTCGTACACGGTATGCGCGTCAGAGTCAGCGGCTGGCTGTTTGTGTAGCTAAGGCCATACTTGCTGCAGAACGACGACTTGGTGCTGCTGTTCATCAGCTGCACGTAGTAAATGTCTCCAGTCACCGGGTCTATGTCAAGGCTTTGGATTACTGTTCCCTCTGTTGAACTGAAATTTTTCAAGTGATAGCTGATGTCATTCCCGTCTATTACGGATACGCCCATCGTTGAATATTTTCCCGCTATCGTAAACTGGTCGGCTGAGCTCGAATACCAGTCGCGCTGACCAAGTCCGTCTTTCAGTGTCACTCGTGAAAATTTATAGAAGCGCTTGTCATAGTGGTTGTCTGCAATATTATAATTAATTCCGGACGTCGTAGTGTGGTCGGAATATAATATAATATTCTCGCCAAGCTGATTTGCATTTGTTGCAAGAGATGTCTTTTTCTTAAACGAGTTGCGATTTATGTTTATGGAATAGCCTACAGGTGTCACACATGATGCCGCTCCGGATGAACCCTGATATACACGTAGCAATGCCATGTAAGACGCACGTCCATAGCAGTGGTCAAACATATTATCCACAATATTCAGCTTTGTCGTATTTGCCTGTCCGTTGCGGTCTGCATACACACAGAATGCTCCTACTCCTTGCCCATCACTGTTCGCTGAGTTGATATTTCCTACATATGAAAAATTATTATTCGCAATGTTTATCGTTCCCTGGCTGTTTCCCACGTGGATTGCGTCTCCTCCCTCATAGAAGTAGTTATCAACCACATTCGTTGTGCCAAACATGCTGAAGATACTCACCGCATTAGAAAGCTGTGTGCTGCTACCTGTAAATTTGTTGTGCGATATTGTGCAGTTTCCATATTTCTTTTGTGATGATGCCTCATTCGCCGTTGCGTTGTTGCAACGTGTACCTATGGCTACAAGACCTGTGCCTTCGGTCCTGGGAAAAGTCGAGCCGCTGAAGATATTATACACCACTTTCAGACTGTATTGAGGTGATTCGTTTGTTGCTGTATTTGCTAC
>JBJECS010000264.1:0-7663 GCA_051871335.1 Muribaculaceae bacterium
GACATAATGACTCTATCCCGGAAAAGGTGAGCTATACACTATGGAGCGGTGAATTTGTTGAAACTCAGGGTGCTACTATTGCTCAGATATTCTATATGCTTGGTGTTGAGCCAATACGCGACTATTTCGGGCGTGTGACAGACATTCGGCTTATCCCGGAGGAAATTCTTGGCAGACCGAGAATAGACGTGGTTGTTCAGACAAGTGGACAGCTGCGAGACCTTGCCGCTTCTCGACTTTTCTTGATTTCGAGGGCTGTGGAGATGGCTGCTAATGCAAATGACAAAGGCGAAAACTTTGTCGCTAAAGGTGTGCTGGATGCTGAAAAGGCTCTCGTGGAGAAAGGTCTTTCGCCAAAAGATGCGCGCACTGCTTCCACTTACCGCGTATTTGGTGGGCTTAATGGCGGATACGGTACTGGAATTACTGCAATGGTGCAGAGTGGAGACGGATGGGAAGATAAACGGGAGATTGCTGAAGTCTATATGAATAATATGGGTGCTTTTTACGGTAGCGAAATAGATTGGGAAAACGTGCAGAAGTTCGCTTTTGAGGCTGCACTTGAAAATACTGATGCTGTGGTTCAGCCACGCCAAAGCAATACATGGGGAGCACTAAGCCTTGACCATGTATATGAATTTATGGGCGGACTTAATCTCGCCGTAAAAAACGTTACTGGAAAGGAACCTGATGCATATTTCAGTGACTATAGAAATCACAATAAAATGCGTATGCAAGAGCTGAAGGAAGCCATCGGAGTAGAAAGCCGCACTACAATTTTCAATCCTGAATATATCCGGGAAAAGATGAAGGGTGAAGCTTCTTCTGCCGCCGGATTTGCCGAAATTGTGCAGAATATTTATGGTTGGGACGTAATGCGTGATGAGGCTATCGACGAGCAACTGTGGGACGAGGTATACAATGTCTATGTGACAGATAAATTTAGCCTTGGCACACAGAGTTTCTTCGAGGACAAGTCTCCGGCTGCTCTGCAAGAAATTACTGCCGTAATGCTCGAGGCTGTTCGACGTGATATGTGGCATGCGTCAGAAGAACAGATTTCAAATCTTGCCAATCTGCATACGGAATTGTTGGAAAAGCACCATGCGGCATGCTCTGAAATGGTTTGCAACAACTCTCGTCTTCGCCATTTTATTTCATCTAAGGTAGATAGTAAAAGGGCTGAAAAGTATAATAATACAATACGAAATGTGCGAAATTCTGCTGCTGCCGGTGACAAGAGCGTGGTAATGAAGAAAGAAACTAACGGACAAGACCGGCAAACGGAAATGATAATAGACGGTGTCGTTGTTGTGGCAATTCTTTTAGTCATCGCAGTGGGAGTGGTGATTATGGTTCACCGCCGACGCAAAAATCAATAGAAATATGAACATTCTGCTAATTATCATATCAATCCTTACCATAGCAGTCTTTGCGCTCAAACAGACGTTTGTCAGCAAAAAGGTGATGGCGGCGTGGTGCATAGCATGCGCATTGACTGCCGTATGGTTTGGTGGAATTGCAGTGACTCTTTCAAAGGCTGATATGGCTGCGATAGTGGCTGATAAGTCTCTTATGCGAGACCTGGCTGTGATTGTGACGATAGAGGTTGCTGCCCATATCGCTTTCTGTGTGACAGACGTGATGGTGACAAGTATTCAAGATGTCGGCAAAGCTATCCGCCTGGCACACCTGTTGCTGAAATACTTTCCCTGCATATTTATCTTCCCGGTGATATGTTATATCCTTACCCGTGTCATATACCTGTTTCCGGGAGTCGATTTCGACGTGATTAGCTATGTCTTTGGAGCAATTGTGGCTATTTTTCTCTCTCTCCTCTCCATCGGTATTAAATTTCTACTTCCGGAAAGGTCTTTACGGCTTGAGATGCTATTTGTTGCCGGATGCTTGCTTGCGATGGTGGCTTTTTATATGTAATAATATTAATTAACTATACAGATATGAATTTAATCTCAGACATTCTTTATGTAATTTCTACCGGGCTGCTCGTTCCGGTTGTTGTGTTGCTGATTTACTTTTTTATTCGTGCAATAATCTTGCTTATTGGCTTTTTTGCACAATATCAGACGATGTATCGAACAGCTTCATCACTGTGTAAAGAACTTAATTCGCTCAGTATTGAAGACATTGACTCTCTTGCTGAACGCTTGCCCAAAAACGCAGATGCCACTGTGAGAGATTTTGTCTGCAGGCTTGTTGCGGCTCGTGATAGCGAGGCAATTCGAGAGAAAATCCTCGCTGAATATGAACTCGCTGCGGAAAATGATATTGCCACATCTAAAACCCTTTCAAAGATGGGACCTATTCTCGGACTTATGGGCACGTTGATACCTATGGGACCGGCACTCGTAGGACTCGCTACAGGCGATATTGCAACTATGGCTTATAATATGCAGGTCGCATTTGCCACCACCGTTGTAGGGCTCTTTGCTGCAGCTGTCGGATTCATTACGCAGAGTGTAAAACAGCGTAGATATAAGCGAAATATCACCTCACTGGAATTTTTAGCACAGTTTATCACCGAAAATCAGACTAAGATATGCAACGCAAAAGATTAACGCTTAATGACGACGACAACGACCCAATGAGCGTGGTTAGCAACCTTTTTGATGTGGCTATGGTGTTTGCTGTGGCTCTTATGGTGGCTCTGGTTTCTCACTATAATATGTCGGAAATGTTTAGCAAGGAAGATTTCACAATGGTGAAAAACCCTGGCAAGGAAAATATGGAAATTATCACTAAAGAGGGGGAGAAAATCACCAAATATTCTCCTTCAGAAGACACCGATGCCAATAACTCTCGGCTGGGCAAAAAAGTGGGCATCGCTTATCAGTTGGAAAATGGCGAAATTATTTATGTTCCGGAGTGATAATGATACTTGCATAATACAAAGAAAACAGCGGGCGCGTCATTTGATGCGTCCGCTGCTCTTTTATGCAGATATTATGCTTATCTCTGAGCAAAGAAATTGCCTGATGCTACCTGCTGGTATGCCATAAGACCGGCTTCGCTAAGCTCTACGATTTGCATATCGCCCTGTGGTGTAATCATCTTGACGTGTGAATCATCAACGAATGTCATGAATGGATATTCCTTGCCGTCTGATAGCACGCTCCATGTCTGAGTATCTACGTTGAAGTCAAGGCGTACACTGCTCTGGTCATTCATTGATGTGATTGTGTAGCCTTTGCCATCACATTCCACAAGATATTTGCCATCGTTGCCTTCTACTACTTTCTTGCCCTTAGCTACCGGGTTGTCACCACTCCAAAATTCTATTGAGTTAAGTACGAGAACGTCTGCAAGTACTGATACTTCATATACCGGTACAATCCAGAATGCGAAGAATACAAGTTCGTTCACAAATTTGCTTCCTACTGTCTGGTTCCAGCTCAGAAGCTTGTTTGAAAGTGAAAAACTACCAATGCATGAGCTGCAGGTAAGTGATGCTGCGACGAGGAGTATTGTCGCTACTTTTAAATAAACCTTTTTCATAATTGTAGTATTTTAGGATTATAATGGAATTTTGTTTTTACATTTCTCATATACGGCATATACTTCCTTGACGTAAGTGCATGTCTGTCTGCCGCGGAAGTATCCATAGCGGCACACCGTGGTGTCGTTATAGAAGTCGGGGTTTGCTTTTAACAACAAAGCATCGGCTACATTGTTCTCCCAAATAGCGGGATTTTTACCGATTTTTTTTGCTATAGCCATTGCGTCGTAGATGTGCGCTGCACCGGAATTGTATGCCGCTACTATAAATTTCTTACGTTCTGTGGGGTCTTGAACGCGCGAGGCGAATGATTTTTCAAGCAGCTTAAGAATATCTACTGCTATGCTTATATTTGGCTCCGGCTCTACGATATGGTTTGGGTCAAAGCCGAGGGCGCGTGCTGTTGAGGGCATCACTTGCATTATTCCCTTTGCGCCTACCCACGATACCACAGTGGTATCAAATCGGCTTTCAACATACCCCTGTGACGCAATAAGTCTCCAGTCCCAGTCTATCTTTTTGGCATAGTGCTTAAACAGATTGTCATACGGTGAAATGTTTCCTTTTGAGAGATCCAGTGCATAGCCTATTGTCTCATTTTTTGCGAGTTCAAAATATCGCTTCAGCAGCCACGCATATTGCTGGCGGTTTTCATCTTGCTTGAGCCAGGCATTTACAGAGTCGCCAAGCCATGCATTGCCCTTGTTTACACCCCACGCTGAACGCTGTGGAAAACTGATTTCAAGTGTGATATCAAGATTTTTGTAGTATGTCTTGTTTATACGCGCGATGTCTGAGTCCACTACGGTAAGCGGAATTGTTCCGTCAGACACCATTTGTATTAGGTCTTCTGTGATTAGAGTGTCGCGGTTTACTGCATGGATATTTATTCCTCCACCAAGCTCCTCATTGAGGTTCTCAAGCCTATACTGATATTTGGAATTTCTCTCCACATACACGTCTTTACCTACGAGCTGAGTTACATCTGATATTCGCTCTGACTTGTCTTTAGCAGGCTGAACGAGTACCTGTGAATTCATGCTTACAGGTCCACAGGCATATACGCTGCGCTTGTATTCTGCTGTGATTGGGATTTCGTATGCAGCAATGTCTATTTCCCCGGAGTCAAGCATCTCTTTGAGCCGCTCCATGCCGGGAGCGACACATATGTCCATCACAAGTTTTTTCTCTTTGCAGAATGCCTTTATGAGCTTGTAGTCAAACCCCAGGGTCTCATCGCGGTATATGAAATAAGACGTAGGGCTGTATAGAGTGCCTATGCGGAGTGTGTCCGGCAATGAATAGTCTTGCTCCTGTTGTTCTGTCTCTGAGTTTCGCGCATTGTCTCCGCACCCCGACAAATAAGTGGCAATCAGGGCTACGGCTAACAGTATGCACGAAATTTTCCTCATAGGCAGATTATCAGTATTCAAATGTTCCGTATGGCGTGACGAGTGTCAGGCGATTTTCCTGCGCATCTTCCACGCGACCTACTATCTGAGCGTCGATATTGAATGTTTTGGAGATGTCTATTATCTGCTGTGCGTCTTCAGGCTTAACGTATATCTCCATTCTGTGCCCCATGTTAAACACCTTATACATTTCAGCCCATTCTGTGCCGGATTGTTCGGCTATGAGGCGGAATAACGGTGGTATTGGGAAGAAGTTGTCTTTTATTACATGCTTGTTCTTTACAAAGTGCATCACCTTGGTCTGGGCTCCGCCTGAGCAGTGAACCATCCCGTGAATGCTGCTGCGCATACGGTCAAGTATTACTTTGATGACAGGTGCGTAGGTGCGGGTAGGGGAGAGTACGAGTTTGCCGGCATCAAGTGGTGAGCCTTCAACCGCGTCTGTCAGGTTTACACTTCCACTGTATGTCAGTTCGCTCGGCACTGCGTGGTCGTAAGTCTGTGGATATTTTTCAGCTACAGCCTTGCAGAACACGTCATGTCTGGCTGATGTCAATCCATTGGAACCCATGCCTCCGTTATAGGTTTTCTCGTACGTTGCCTGTCCGTATGAAGAAAGTCCTACTATTACGTCGCCGGATGCTATATTCTCGTTGTTTATCACGTCGCTGCGGCGCATGCGGCATGTGACGGTGCTGTCTACGATAATGGTGCGCACAAGGTCGCCTACGTCTGCCGTTTCGCCCCCCGTGCTGTATATGCTCACTCCCATCTCGCGAAGCTCTTGAAGAAGCTCTTCTGTGCCGTTTATGATGGCTGCTATCACTTCGCCAGGCACGAGTAGCTTATTGCGCCCGATTGTTGAGGATACAAGGATATTTTCAGTAGCTCCCACGCAAAGCAAGTCGTCTATGTTCATAATCAACGCATCTTGCGCAATTCCTTTCCACACACTCAGGTCACCAGTCTCTTTCCAGTATGCGTATGCAAGCGAAGATTTTGTCCCTGCACCGTCAGCATGCATTATGTTGCAGTATTCAGGGTCTCCACCCAGTATGTCTGGGATGATTTTGCAAAAGGCGTGGGGAAAAATGCCTTTATCTACATTTTTTATAGCGTTGTGTACATCCTCTTTGGATGCTGATACGCCGCGTAAGTCGTAACGTTGATTTGACATAAACTATATGTTTTGGTTATTGTTCATTTTATAAGCCTATGTAAAATAGATAGCATACCACTGCCGGAGCTACAAGTAGGAATGAGTCTATCCTGTCCAGTATTCCACCATGTCCCGGAATTAGGTTTCCGGAATCCTTTATTTTCAGGCTCCGTTTTATCATAGACTCTATTAGGTCTCCATAGGTCGCTGCTATTGAGATAAGCACTGCCATGGCTACATATTGTAGCGTTGTCATGTCATTAGTGCTGATTATGCCAAAGTGACTCAGGCAGTATGCTGTAGCTGCACAAAAAATAAGACCGCCGAAAAATCCCTCCCACGACTTCTTGGGAGATATGCGCTCAAAAAGCCTGTGCTTTCCCATAGTAATGCCTACGAGGAAGGCACCGGTGTCGTTTATCCATATAAAGAGAAACAGGGAGAACACTATCCATGGTCCTGTCAGCATATATATGGCAAGTGAGGCGCACAGTGGCAACGCAATGTATACTTGCGCCATCATTGACCGGCTGAGCGACTTTACAGGGTCTTCATTCTTGAGGTATAGCTCCACTACCAGCCTTGCCACTACATACACTAAGCAAGTGGCTATGTGACCCGTTTGCATAACTATGGGGATTGATATCACTGTCGCAGCACCTAAGATGTCCAGAATGACAGGGCTGCCGAAAAGTAGTCCCACACTTACACTCTTGCTGCCTGTAGTGATTTTGTGAAACTCTACGATTCCAAGAGCTGCGAGCAATAATGCAAGCGCAAAGTATGCTCCAATGCCGGCAAAGATTGCTGCAATGATGATTGCAACATACACAGCACCGGAGATTGCTCTTATTATCACATTTTTCATTTGGATATTATATTTAAGGCGTTATTTTACTCTTATTTTCTGTCCCGCATTGATGCGGTCATTCTTCATGTTGTTGAGTTTCTTTATTTTAGCCACTGTCGTTCCGTTTCGCTGTGCAATTTTAGACAGGTTGTCACCCTTGCGAACTGTGACATAGACAGGACCCTGTGAGTCTTGTTTTTTCTTCTTTTTTACATTATCATTCTTCTCCTCTACCTTCTTCTCCTGTGTAGGAGATACCACCACTGTATCTGCCTTTGAATCATTTGATTCTACAGTTGATATTGAGTCGGTATTCTGCACGTTTTCTCCATTGTCTGGTATGGCAAGGGAGTCTGTACGCATGTCATATTCAGATTTAGGACGGCGCTCGCGCTTTACTACCTTTATTTTTATCAGAGAGTTTAGCTTTGCCTTTCTGATTCCGCCGTTAGCCTCACGTATTGAAGCTACGGTCACGCCATAGCGCTTAGCGATAGACGTGAGGGTCTCTTTCTTCTTAACCTTGTGGTAAAGGGTCTTTTCTGTTACGATATATTCTCCGTCATCGCTCACGCTCACATACGTCCCGTCTGATGGCTGCACTCGGTCGCGGCGAGCATATTTCTCAGCGTCATGAGCTATGATACTGTCTTCACTGATGATGTATGCCGCAATCTGCTGCGATGGCAAAATGAGCTTATATGGATGAATATTGCCGGGAATTA
>JBJECS010000265.1:0-7647 GCA_051871335.1 Muribaculaceae bacterium
AACCCGCGACCCCAACCTTGGCAAGGTTGTGCTCTACCAACTGAGCTATTTTCGCGTTCCTTGGTTTTGCGCTGCAAAGTTACTACCTTTTTTTGAACTGACCAAATTTTTTGGCAAATTTTTTCAAAAATTTTTCAGCGATAAAACCGTGGATTGTAGTATCTATCAGTGTTTCAAGCTATTGTAAATCGCAGTGGACGCACTGATTTACTTGCTGCGCCTCAGCTGCAAAAGACTGGAATTTTAAATTATCTCGTGCGCCTTAAACACTTTTTGTATTTTTTCAAGAGCGACTGTCACCTGCTCCATAGTGTGTGTTGCCATGAGGCTGAAGCGGATGAGTGTATCTTGAGGAGCAACGGCTGGGGAAACTACCGGGTTCACAAAGATGCCTTCTTCAAGCAGGTCGCGAGTGATGGCGAATGTCTTGAAATTATCGCGGATGAAGAGGGGAATGATAGGAGTAGAAGTATTACCAATCTCGATTCCCATGTTTTTAAATCCTTCAAGGGCATAGTGAGTGAGTTTCCAGAGGTTTTCCTGGCGTTCAGGCTCTGCTTTCATGATTTCAATAGCCTTCAGCGCAGCTGCGGTAGATGCAGGTGTGATGCTGGCTGTGAAAATATAAGAGCGTGAGTGGTGACGGAGGAAGTTTGTGATTTCCTTGTCTGTAGCGATAAATCCGCCGAGGGATGCAAAAGATTTGGAGAAAGTACCCATGATAAGGTCTACGTCTTTGGCAACGCCTTGTGCGTGACAAACACCGCGACCGCCTTCTCCAAACACGCCGATACCGTGAGCTTCGTCTATCATGAGGGCTGCGTTGTATTTCTTTGCGAGCTCTACCATTTTCTTTACATCTGCCACGTCGCCCTCCATTGAGAATACGGAGTCTGACACGATGAGTTTGCAACGTTCTGGGTCGCAACGCTCAAGCTGGCGCTCAAGTGACTCATAGTCTAAATGCTTAAACTTGAGCGACTTTGAAAATGATGCGCGAAGACCTTCAATGATTGATGCATGGTCTTGCTCGTCCCAAAGAATGTAGTCTTTAGGGCCGGTCAGGCAAGATACTACACCGAGGTTTACCTCAAAACCGGTAGAGTAAATCATTACGTCTTCCTTGCCGATGTATTCGGCAATAGCGGCCTCAAGCTGTTTGTGGAGGTCAAGAGTGCCATTTAGGAACGGAGAGCCTGCGCAACCTGTTCCATATTTGCGAATCGCTTCGATAGCGGCTTCTTTAATACGTGGGTCGTTCACAAGACCTGAGTAGCAGTTTGAGCCAAACATCAAGACTTTTTTGCCGTTGATGATTACTTCAGGGTCTTGCTCGCTTGATATAGCGCGAAAGTAGGGATACACTCCGGCTGCCTTTGCTTCTTGGGGCGCTGTGTACTGTGCGAGTTTTGCTTGTAATAGCTTCATACTTTTTTATTATGTGATGGAATAAATCAACATCTATTCGGTTTTTTCCGAATAGGCTGCAAAATTACAAAAAAATAATGAAACTTTTAGCCTCATTAACACTATTTTATATTTTTATTCATCAAATTTTCACATTGTGGCTTCGCTTTGCACATTAATACTGAATATTGTCTTTGCAAAAGTCAAAATTATGCACTAAATTTGCAAGATAAAACAATATTTAAGGCACAATATGAACGATTTTAGATATCAAGCTCCTACCCGATACATATTCGGGCGAGGAAAAGAAGAGGAAACAGGCAATGAGGTTGCAGCTATCGGCTGCAAAAAAGTTATGATTGTTTATGGCGGACAGTCTGCCGTGAAATCCGGGCTTATTGACAGGGTAAAGGCTTCACTTGATGAATCTAATATAAAGTATGTCACGCTCTCCGGTATAAAGCCCAATCCTACCGACGACCGCGTATATGAAGGCATAGAACTCGCACGCAATGAGTCTATAGATGGGCTTCTCGCTGTGGGTGGGGGCTCTGTGATAGATACTGCAAAGGCTATTGCAGCCGGTACTGTGTATGATGGCGATTTCTGGGACTTCTATGCCGGAAAGGCGGTGATACGCAATGCACTGCCTGTAGGTGTTGTGCTCACAATCCCTGCTGCCGGAAGTGAAGGCTCTGGAAACTCGGTCATCACTAAAATTGATGGACTACACAAAATCAGCCTGCGCACAGACTTTTGGCTGCGTCCGAAATTTGCTATCCTTAATCCGGAGTTGACATTTACATTGCCTCCATTTCAGACTGCAAGCGGAATTGCAGACATGATGGCTCACATCATGGAGCGGTATTTCTCGCCTACACATGATGTTGAGGTGACAGACCGTATCTGTGAAGGACTCCTCAAAGCCATTATTGCAGAAGCGCCGAAAGTGATGGCAAGTCCTGAGGATTATGAAGCTCGGGCTAATATAATGTGGGCAGGAACAATGGCGCATAATGGAATCTGTGGGTGTGGGCGAGTTGAAGACTGGGTATCACACTTTATGGAGCATGAAATCAGTGCTGTTTATGGCGTGACGCATGGCGCAGGTCTTGCCACTGTATATCCGGCATTTCTGAAGTTTATGGCGGGGCATGCTCCCTCAAAGCCGGCGCAGTTTGCACGCTGCGTTTTCAATGTTGATATACAAGATGAGAAGGCCGCAGCACTTGAGGGGATATCTCGTCTTAAAGACTTTTTCCGCTCTCTCGGCTTGCCGCTGACATTTGCTGAACTTGGTGTGGAAAATCCGGATATAGACCTGCTTGTGAAGAAATTGCACGAAAATAAAGGTGAAATTATCGGTGGATATTATCGCCTCAGTGCAGCGGATACGGCTGTAATTTACTCTTACGCTATATGATAGAAATTGTCAGATATTCAGACGAATACCGCGGGCTGTGGGATGATTTTATTGCCAAGTCTAAAAACGGTACATTTATTCTTCTGCGCAGTTATATGGAATATCATAGCGACCGCTTTGAGGATTGTTCGTTAATAGCCATGAGCGACAGTAAAATAATAGCTCTATTGCCTGCAAATATTGATGGCGATACACTTATTTCCCATGGCGGACTGACGTATGGTGGGTGGATTACGCCATCAAAGGGTTTTAGTGCTGCTGATATGCTCGAAATATGGAATAAGATGAATGAATATCTGATAAGTGTGGATGTCAAATCGTTGATATACAAGGCTATACCTCATATCTATCATAAATATCCGGCAGAGGAAGACCTTTATGCTCTTTTCCGTAACAGAGCGCAAATTCATTCCGCACTACTTTCCTCTGCTATAGACCTCCGTAACCCATTGCCATTTGACCAGAATGCAAGGCGTGGACTGAAATTTGCTGTTGCAGCCGGGATTGAGGTTCGTGAAAGCCTTGATTTTGAAGCATTTTGGAACATTCTTTCAGCATTGCTGCATGAGAAGTATGGCACAAAGCCGGTTCATTGTCTTGAAGAAATAAAGTATCTTCATTCAAAGTTTCCACAGAATATTAAGCTGATAGCAGCATATAAAGCCGGTGAAATGCTTGGTGGCACACTGATATATGTTACTGATACTGTGGAACATGTTCAATATATTGCAACAACCGTCCTTGGGCGTGAATTGAAAATTCTCCCTGCGGTCTTTGACTATGCTATCAGAAACGTACATGGCGGATGTCGATACTTTGATTTTGGCACGTCAAATGAGGACGGTGGCAAGTTTCTTAATGAGGGGTTAATCCGCCAAAAATATGGCTTTGGAGCTCGTGGCATCGCGTATGTCACTTATAAATGTGATATACAGTCCTTGATGTTGAAAGAAAGTTAATAACCAATAATTAGTGTTAATTGTTATGCTGATTTCTAAAAAAATATATTACCTTTGCACTGAATTATTAACTCCTATAGACTTCCCTTAAAAACTAATTAATTTTTACACTCAATTTAGGATTTGAGGAAAAGGCACCTGTCGAGGACAGCATCGTTGTGAAACGCGGTCGGTTGCGACTTAGGAGTGATGTGAAAAATGTAAGTATGATATAATCTCTACACTTTAAGTTGCTAACCAACTTACGAATCACTAATCATGCCTTTTGGCTCAGTCCGACTGTCCTTGGTGAAAGGAGTATTCGGACTTTTTTTTGTCTGTATGAAAAAATATTGCTAACTTTGTGCCATATTTTTGAGACAACTCAAACCAAGTATTGTTTTTTATATGCAGGAAAAAATTATTATCCTCGACTTTGGTTCTCAGACCACGCAGCTTATCGGTCGGCGCGTGCGAGAACTCAACACCTATTGCGAAATTCTCCCATACAACAAGTTTCCTCACGACGACCCGAGTGTGATTGGTGTTATCCTGTCCGGCTCGCCGTTTTCAGTGTATGATGACAAGGCGTTTAAGACAGACCTTAGCACCATACGAGGCAGGATTCCAGTGCTGGGTATTTGCTATGGGGCACAGTTTATTTCTTACACTTCCGGCGGAAAAGTTGAGCCGGCGGCAAGTCGTGAGTATGGGCGTGCAAACCTGACTTACATTGATGCGCGTACACGCCTTTTCCGTGACATTCTCCCCGGAAGCCAGGTATGGATGAGCCATGGCGATACTATCACTGAAATACCGCCACATTTCCACACTATCGCTTCCACCACAAACGTAAAAAACGCTGCATTTGCTGCTGAAAACGAGCCTACTTGGGGTGTACAATTTCACCCTGAGGTGTTCCATTCTATTGACGGAATAAAGCTGCTGAAAAATTTTGTAGTCAATATTTGCGGTAGTAAACAAGACTGGAGCGCTGAATCGTTTATCGAGAGCACTGTAAAGCAGCTGAAGGAGCAGCTCGGCGACGACCGTGTAGTGCTCGGACTTAGCGGCGGTGTTGACTCCTCTGTCGCTGCGGTATTGCTTAACCGAGCAATAGGCAAGAACCTGACCTGCATTTTCGTGGATCATGGTATGTTGCGCAAAGACGAGTTTAAGAACGTGATGAAAGACTATGAATGTCTGGGACTTAACGTTATTGGCGTGGATGCTTCTCAGAAGTTTTTCAGCGAACTCGCCGGAGTGACTGACCCCGAAAAGAAACGAAAAATAATTGGAAAAGGATTCATTGACGTTTTCGACGAAGAAGCTCACAAGATAAAAGACGTGAAATGGCTTGCACAGGGTACCATTTACCCTGACTGCATCGAGTCGCTCTCTATCACCGGAACTACTATCAAGAGCCACCACAATGTGGGCGGACTCCCTGAAAAAATGAACCTAAAACTCTGTGAGCCGCTCAGACTGCTCTTTAAAGACGAAGTGCGCGCAGTCGGGCGTGCTCTTGGTGTCCCTGAGCACCTGATTTCACGCCATCCTTTCCCGGGTCCGGGGCTTGCTGTGCGCATCCTTGGAGACATTACTCCTGAAAAAGTCTCAATCCTCCAGGAAGCTGACGCTATATTTATCAACGGATTGCGTGAAGCAGGACTTTACGATAAAGTTTGGCAGGCTGGCGTCATTCTGTTGCCTATACAGAGTGTAGGTGTTATGGGCGATGAGCGTACTTACGAGCGTGCCGTTGCTCTCCGAGCCGTTACTTCAACTGATGCCATGACTGCAGACTGGGCGCACCTCCCATACGAATTTATGGCAAAGGTATCAAATGAGATTATCAACAAGGTAAAAGGCGTAAATCGCGTTTGCTATGATATATCTTCCAAGCCACCGGCAACGATTGAATGGGAATAATATCTCTTTTGAATTAATTGCCTGACTCATTCACTCTTGAGTGGATGGGTCTGGCTATAATACCTTAAAATATGCTACCTGAAAAGAAAAGAAAACAGATAATTGACCTCATAAACCGTGAAGTTGTCCCAGCTATGGGCTGTACTGAGCCGATAGCTGTGTCGCTTTGCGCTTCAAGAGCTGCCGAGCTTCTTGCACAATGTCCCGATAAGATTGACGTATTTTTGAGCGCAAACATCCTGAAAAATGCTATGGGTGTGGGCATTCCAGGCACAGGTATGATTGGATTGCCTATCGCCATTGCTCTCGGTGCCACTATTGGCAAGTCGCAGTATGAACTTGAAGTGCTGAAAGATGTTACTCCACAGGCTGTAGTCCGTGGAAAAGAGATGATAGATGCCGGAATTATCAATATTCAGCTGAAAGACGGATGTACCGAAAAACTGTATATAGAAGTCGTTGCAACATCAGGCGATGAAACTGCCACAGCCATTATTTGCGGCGGACATACAAATTTTGTATATCTTGCAAAGGGCGCTGAAGTCCTTCTTGACAAGCGTGGCGGTGGAAAAGAGGAAGGCTGTGAGGAAAATGTTGAACTGACCATGCAGACTGTCTGGGAATTTGCCATGGAAACGCCTCTCGACGAAATCCGGTTTATCTTAGAGTCTCGCCGCTTGAACAAAGATGCTGCAGAACAGTCTTTTGCAGGTGAATACGGACATCAGGTCGGGCGTACTCTTCACCGTGCGCGCGAGCGTGCTATTATGGGATATAGCCCATTTTCCCGTATAATCAGCTATACATCTGCTGCTTGTGATGCTCGTATGGCTGGAGCTCCAATACCGGTGATGAGCAATAGTGGTAGTGGAAATCAGGGCATTGCTGCAACACTCCCCGTAGTCGTATATGCTGAAGAAATGTTCGCCAGCGAAGAACAGACTATCCGAGCTTTAATCTTGAGCCACCTCACTGTGATTTATATAAAACAGAGCCTCGGCAGGCTTTCTGCACTGTGTGGCTGTGTGGTTGCGGCTACCGGTTCAGGCTGTGGAATGTGCTACCTGATGGGTGGAGGATATGAACAGATTGTGGCTACTACAAAAAATATGATTGCTAACCTTACCGGAATGATTTGCGACGGTGCCAAGCCGAGTTGCTCTATGAAGCTTTCCAGTGGGGTGTCTACCGCTCTAATATCCGCGATGATGGCTATGGAGGGGCAGTGCGTCTCTTCCGTCGAAGGTATAATTGATGATGACATCGACCAGACTATCCGCAATCTTACACACATCGGACGTGATGGCATGAATGAAACCGACAGCTTGATTTTGGACATCATGACTCACAAGAGCAGTTGCGTTTAGCTCTTTGGCGATTTTTCATAGTTCGAACCATGGGAAAGGTCTATAAATCAATAGTTACCAAATGGTATCTTTATACCTGCTTTGCAATGGCTATTGCTTTTGTGGGCTCAATATACTTATGCTATAACTTAATATGGGTGCTTTTGATTGATGTGATATTCATGGGCTTTGGTGTCCTACTGATGTTTGATATTTTATACCATACAGACTATACTATAAATGGAGATAAATTGTATATCAGATGTGGTATCTTGTATCGTATGACATTGCCTATTAGCAAGATAACGGAAATTACACACAAAACTACAATCCTTTCTTCACCGGCACTTTCGGCAAAACGAATAGGTTTGCGTTACGGCAATAAAAGTTATGTTTATATTTCTCCGCAGAATCAAGATGACTTTATTTCTGAATTAAAATCTATAAAACCCGGAATCATTGAATTGAAAGAGTGAGGGCGTTTTTGCACCCTCACTCTCGCAATGCGTTACAAATAGCTACGATTTTTAGCAATCAATGTTATTATTAAGCCATAATTCAGCTATTATTCCACGTAATATTTCAGAGGCTTGGTGACTTT
>JBJECS010000266.1:0-7579 GCA_051871335.1 Muribaculaceae bacterium
TCTTTTTCACTCACAAAGACAGTCTCGCTCTTGTCTTTCTTAGAGGAAATTTAGCGATTATTTTGCTATTAAGGCGAAAAAAATGAGTAACTTTGCAAAATATTTGCGTAAAATGCAAAAAGGCATAATATAATGACTCGAATAAGGTATTACATATTAATGTTGTTTATAGGTTTGAGCGCGGTGATGAATGCTCAGGAGCAGTTCCGACGTGGTCTTGACCAATACACATTTATTCCTAAGGGACAGTGGCTGACGGGTGTAAACGTTAGTTTCTCTCAGGGCAGTTATGACGACTTTCAGTTTTTTATTGTAGAAAATATAAATGGCGACAATTATTCGTTTAAGGTTAGCCCGATGGTGATGTATTGTTTTAAGGACAATATGGCAGCCGGCGGAAGATTGTCATATAAGCGCTCTTTGATAAAGGTGGATGGCGCAAACGTGATAATGGATAGCGAGAGTAGCTATGATGTGGATAATATGTATTCGCTGAGTCATAGTTATTCCGGAATGGCATGTTTCCGCAATTATTTCAGTTTTGGGCGCAATAAGCGATTTGGCATGTTTGCGGAGTGTCAGCTTGAGTTTGGTGGTGGCGAATCGAAGCTGTGTAATGGTTCGGGAGACGATGTTACAGGTACGTTTGAGCGTAGCTATTCGGTAAATCTTGGTGTAGCACCGGGATTACTGATGTTTCTGAATAATTATTCGGCAATAGAGGTAAATGTAGGAGTTCTTGGGTTTGGCTATACTCATACAAAGTCAATTACAGACCAGATATATATAGCGAACCGCAACAGCAAGTCGGCGAATTTTCGTGTAGACTTGTTTTCAATCTCATTTGGTGTAGTATTTTACTTGTAAGGCATGAAAAGGATAATAGCGATAATATTAGGCGTCATGATTACAATGCCGAGCGTTTTCAGCCGCGAGATTGATTTTGGAGTGGAAGAAACCGGCAATGACGGCACAATCCTGGATAAGTTTGCGGGCGGGAGAAAAATTCCCGTAGATACGGCAGACATCGACCCTACAATATTTGATGAAAAGGTGATAGTGGGCCGTGATACGGTGAGCATAGTGATACCACAGAAAAACTATGGTCGCTATGACAGAGGGTTGTATAATTACTTAATTATCCCGAAGGGAGAGTGGGCATTTGGGCTTACAGCCTCATATGGTGAATTTGATACGGAGGATGTGCAGGTGCTTGATATAATCAATAATCTTGACCTGAAAATACAGGCTTATTCGCTGAAGCCGTCTATTACATACTTTTTTGATAACAACCAGTGTATTGGACTTAACCTGAATTATACTCGAACTGTGACAGACCTGTCTAACTTGGCAGTTGATTTTGACGATGACATAAACTTTACTCTCCACGATGTGAGTTACTATTCAGAGAATTATTCTACATCGGTTTTCTACAGGTATTATGTGGGTCTGGGAAGGCAAAAGCGTTTTGCCGTGTATAACGAGGTTGCGCTGGGCTTTGGCAGCGGTACGAGCAGATTTAAGCGAGTGTATAATGATGTGCCCAAGGATACAAAGACCACGAGTACGACAGCCAGCCTGAATTTCAGCCCGGGTATTTGCGTGTTTATGATGGACAATGCGAGCTTTAATGTGTCGTTTGGAGTCTTTGGAGTTAAAATGAGCAAAAACAAGCAGGTGACTGATGGACAATATGAGGGCTCCAGCTTTACGAGTGGCGCAAACTTCAAGTTTAATATTTTCAATATCAACTTCGGTCTTGCCGTTTATATTTAAGAGTCATGAGAAAGAGGGCAATATATACAATATTGATAATCATGGCAACCGTAATACTAACCGGCTGCCTGAAGAATGACATTCCATATCCAAGAATACACGCAAACTTCCTGTCGTTTGAAGTAGATGGGGCTCTAAAGCCATCGGAGATAGATTCTACAAACAAGGTTGTGACTGTTTATCTCAAGGAAACTGCAGACATTAAAAATGTTCGCGTGGCAGCATATTCAATCACACCGAGCTCAACAGTAAATGGTGTAAACCTGATGGAAAACCTTGATTTGAGCAAGGACGTATATGTGACGCTATCGCTGTTTCAAGACTATCTGTGGACTATCAAGGGAGTGCAGGATATTGAGCGGTATTTTACTGTAGCAAATCAGGTAGGCAGCTCTACGATAGACGTAATAGGTCGTAGAGTGGTGGCATATGTGCCGGCAGAGACGGATACGACGGAGGTGAAAATCACGAGTATAAAACTTGGAGCGGAAGGTTCTGTCATGAAACCGGAGATTGAATCCGGTCAACGAGTTGATTTCACAAATCCGGTGACGGTAGAAATCACAGACCATGGGAGGACAGAGCAGTGGACAATATATGTAAGCACGACGGAGGCAACGGTTACAACATCGCGTGTAGACGCGTGGACAAATGTTGCATGGGTGTATTGCGAGGCTCAGGAGGGCAAGGCTAATACAGTACAGTACCGTAAGGAGACTGATAGTGAATGGCAAACCGTGCCGGAGTCTTGGATTACTGCGGATGGAGGTAGTTATTATGCCAGAATTATCCATCTACAGGCGCAGACGAAGTATGTGGCGAGAGCGGTGAGCGATGAAGATTATGGCGCAGAAATAGAATTTACGACGGGCTCAGTGCTGCAGGTTCCAAATATGAGTTTTGACGACTGGTGGCTTGATGGCAAGGTTTGGAATCCATGGGCAGAGGGCAGTGAACAGTATTGGGATACCGGTAATAAGGGCGCTACAACGCTGGGTAACAGTAACAGCGTGCCGACAACAGACACGGCTACGGGAAGCGGAAAAGCAGCGATGCTCGAGACGAAGTTTGTTGGAATCGGAGTAGTAGGAAAGCTTGCGGCGGGAAATATGTTCTCTGGCAGGTATGTAGCAACAGATGGCACTAACGGTATTCTCAGCTTTGGCCGCGAGTTTAGCGAAAGGCCAACAAAACTGACAGGCAAACTAAAATATAGCTGTGTAGCGATTTCGCATACGTCGTCGGGTTTTGAAAACTTAAAAGGCCGGCCTGATACAGCGATAGTATGGGTGGCACTGTCGGATGGAGCGGCACCGTTTGAGATACGTACGAATCCAAAAAATCAGCAGCTGTTTAATCCAAAAGACCCCAGTGTGATAGCTTACGGTTTTACTCAATATGGATATTCGGTGGATAGATATATACCATTTGAGGTTAAGTTTGACTATTATGACACAAGCCGTATTCCGAAATATATCGTAATAGTGGCGTCTGCGAGCAAATATGGAGACTACTTTACAGGTGGAAATGGCTCTGTACTGTATGTAGACGATATGGAGCTTCAGTATGATTATTGAAAAAAAATAACTTAAAATGGGAGAATGCGGAAAAAAATTGTTGTAAAATTTTGCGGAGTGGCAAATATTTTATAACTTTGCAGTCGCAAAAGCCCGGGTGGCGGAATGGTAGACGCGCTCGTTTCAGGTGCGAGTGCTGCAAGGCGTGCAAGTTCGAGTCTTGTTCCGGGCACAGAAATCAGGGGTTCAGGCGAAGGCTTGAATCCTCTTAGTTTAAGGAAATCCACATAGATGGATTAAAAATAGATGCGGTAATAGCTCAGTTGGTAGAGCGTCGGCTTCCCAAGCCGAAAGTCGCGGGTTCGAGTCCCGTTTACCGCTCATAAAATGCGGAAGGCGAGATGTGTCTTTCGCATTTTATGTGTTATACGAAAAAGTAAGGCTGTCTCCCGACAGCCTTACCCGAAATTTTTGTTTAACTATGAATATAATTGTGTATTGTGCTTATTCGCCACGGATAGCAGCGATGCCAGGTAGCACTTTACCTTCGATGGCCTCGAGGAGAGCACCACCGCCGGTAGATACGTAAGAAACTTTGTCAGCAAGACCAAATTTGTTTACGCAAGCTACAGAGTCACCACCACCTACGAGAGAGAAAGCTCCGTTAGCAGTAGCTTCAACGATAGCGTCGGCAACGGCGCGAGAGCCAACTGCGAAGTTGTCAAACTCGAATACACCGGCAGGTCCGTTCCAAAGGATAGTCTTAGCGCCCTTGATAGCGTCAGCGAAGAGCTTCATAGTGTCAGGACCTATGTCAAGACCTTCCCAACCGTCAGGAATGTCATTAACAGGGCATACTTTAGTGTTTGCATCGTTAGAGAAAGCGTCACCAGCAACGCAGTCAGTAGCGAGGACGAGGTTAACGCCTTTAGCTTTAGCCTTTTCGATAATATCGAGAGCGAGAGCGAGCTTGTCATCTTCGCAGATAGACTGTCCGATTTTGCCGCCCTGTGCTTTAGCAAAGGTGTATGTCATACCACCACAAAGGATGAGGTTATCAACCTTTTCCATGAGGTTTTCGATGATGCCGATTTTAGTGGATACTTTAGAGCCGCCCATGATGGCAGTGAAAGGACGCTTAATGTCGCTGAGAACGTTGTCAACAGCCTTAACCTCTTTTTCCATAAGGTATCCGAGCATTTTGTTATCAGCATCGAAGTAGTCTGCGATAACAGCAGTAGAAGCGTGGCGACGGTGAGCTGTACCGAAAGCGTCGTTAACATAAACGTCAGCGTAGCTTGCGAGAGTTTTAGCGAACTCTTTTTGGCTTGCTTTCATAGCCTTCTTAGCTTCATCGTAAGCAGGGTCTTCTTTGTCGATACCAACAGGCTTGCCTTCTTCTTCAGGGTAGAATCGGAGGTTTTCGAGGAGGAGGACTTCACCCGGCTTGAGAGCAGCGGCAGCGTCAGCTGCTTTAGCGCAGTCTGGAGCGAACTTAACGTCGGTGCCGAGAGCGGCAGCAACAGCGTCTTTAATCTGTGCAAGGGAGAACTTAGCGTTAACTTTGCCTTTAGGCTTGCCCATGTGAGACATGATGATGAGTGCACCACCGTCTGCAAGGATTTTTTTAAGAGTAGGGAGTGCGCCACGGATACGGGTATCGTCGGTGATTTTGCCTTCTTCGTTCAATGGTACGTTGAAGTCAACGCGCACAATCGCTTTTTTACCTGCGAATTTGTAGTTGTCAATTGTCATGATAATTGAATTTTATGGTTTTGAATTTTTGTATTTAATTGTCTGATATTTATCGTTTTATGTAAAGTAACCAGGTGCTTTACGGCGTCTGTATCATTTATTTTGCAAAATTAGCGAATTTTTTCGTTAATTAGCATAATTTGGTGTTATTTTTTTGTAAAAAGGGGTTTATTTAAAAAGGGAGGAGTGCGGCCATCTGTGCAGCGAGCTTTTTAGCTTCTGCTTCGGCTGCAGTGGCGAAATCTGTGCCTGTAGAGGCATAGATTATGCCGCGAGATGAGTTTACGATGAGTCCGCAGTCTTTTGTCATGCCGTATTTGCATACGTCCTCAAGACTTCCGCCTTGTGCACCTACTCCTGGTACGAGAAGGAAATGTGTGGGGGCTACTTTTCGAATTTCCCGGAAAAGCTCTCCCTGAGTAGCACCTACGACATACATCATTTCAGAGTCTGTTGCCCAAGCTGAAGATTTTGCGATTACGTTTTTGTAAAGTGGAGTACCCGAGCAGTCTTCGGTGAGCTGAAAGTCGTGACTTCCGCGGTTTGAGGTTAGTGCAAGCAGTATAACCCATTTGCCGTTGTATCCGAGGAATGGTGTGACACTGTCTTCGCCCATGTAAGGCGCAATGGTGATGGCATCAACGCCGAGATGCTCGAAGAAAGAACGGGCGTACATAGCAGAAGTGTTACCTATGTCTCCACGCTTAGCGTCGGCAATGATAAATTGGTCAGGATAGTTTTGTCGGATATACTTCACTGTTTTTTCCAGTGAAATCCATCCTGAGACACCAGTACTCTCGTAAAATGCAAGGTTTGGTTTATAAGCGATGCAATATGGTGCAGTGGCATCGATAATGGCTTTGTTAAATTCAAAAATGGGGTCTTCTGCGGAGAGGAGATGCTGAGGGATTTTTTTTATGTCCGTATCAAGTCCTACGCAGAGGAAAGATTTTTTTCGCTTAATGTTTTCTATTATCTGCTGGCGAGTCATATTGCAAAAAAAAAATTGGTTAAAGTTCTGATTCTTTGAGTTTCTCGGCGTTTTCAGCGATGATAAGATGGTCTATGCAATCTTGTATATCGCCGTCCATAAAAGCCTGGAGATTGTAAATTGTGTAGTTAATACGGTGGTCTGTAATTCGTCCCTGTGGATAGTTGTAAGTACGGATTTTAGCGGAACGGTCACCAGTAGAAACCATAGTCTTACGTCGAGAGGCTATGTCGTCGAGATATTTTTGGTGTTCCTTGTCGTAAATGAAAGTGCGGAGACGTGAGAGTGCGCGTTCCTTGTTTTTAGGCTGGTCACGAGTTTCAGTACATTCAATGAGAATTTCTTCAGTGACGCCTGTGTTAGGGTTTCGCCACATATATCGGAGTCGAACACCGGATTCGACTTTATTTACGTTCTGTCCTCCTGCACCGCCGCTACGGAAAGTGTCCCACTTTATTTCGCCTTCGTTTATTTCCACATCAAATTCTTCAGCTTCCGGAAGTACGGCGACAGTAGCGGCAGAGGTGTGAACTCGTCCCTGTGTTTCGGTAGCGGGAACACGCTGTACACGATGCACGCCACTCTCGTATTTAAGTGTGCCATAAACATTATCGCCAGTTACAGCGAAAACAATTTCCTTGTAACCACCGGCAGTGCCTTCATTAAAGCTTGTAACAGCGATGGTCCATCCTTTAGCCTCGCAGTATTTGGAATACATTTTGAACAGGTCTCCGGCAAAGATTGCAGCTTCGTCGCCACCGGTTCCTCCACGGATTTCCACAATGGCGTTTTTAGCATCTTCGGGGTCTGCAGGGATTAGAAGGATTTTAATTTCTTCTTCGAGTATCGGGAGCTTATTGGAAGCCTCATCGAGCTGCTCCTTAGCCATAGCACGCATGTCCTCGTCGCTTTCAGAGTCAAGGATAGTCTTTGCTTCAGAGATATTGTCGAGAAGGTTTCTGTATTGCCGAGTAGCTTTAGTGAGCTTTTCGAGGTCTTTGTATTCTTTCGTGAGTTTGACGTATCTTTTCATGTCGCTTATCACGTCGGGGTCAGTGATAAGAGTGCTAACCTCAGCAAAACGAGCTTCGATTCCGTCGAGACGTGAGAGTAACGAGTTTTCTGCCATTATGGTAAGTTGTTTATATGTTTATTATGGGACTACAAAGTTAATCATTTTTTTTGTGGTGGACAAGTTTTAGCTTTTGATGCTCTTCTTGATGCTCTTCTGCTCCAAGCGTTGAAGTTGCATTGAGACTCGATTTGTTCTTCGATGTCGTCAGGGAGGGTGGAGAAGAAGTCGTGTCCGGTGACAGTCTCGACGGAGTCTATCGTCACGGCGCAAGGCTGCATACCACCAATTACTTTGGAGTTAGGCATAATGAATGCGATAGCGCTGTTTTTGTCTTCGAATGGCGAGAGAATAACCTTGAAAAAACGCTGAGGGACGGCAACTTTGTTGTCGCCGAGGTATTCCTTTATTTCATCGGTAAGAATTGGACCGCAGATGATGATGACAGATGAGTCTTTTTTAGCGAGG
>JBJECS010000267.1:0-7550 GCA_051871335.1 Muribaculaceae bacterium
CATTTATCTTTCGCATGGCATCCTCTCGCGTCATAAATTTATTTGCCGTATCTACAAGGCATATTTTAACTCCGCAAGACATCTCCTGTGCCGCCTTCATATCCGACAATACAACTCCTACCACCAGACCCGCGCCCAGTAGTATCGTCAATATCATGTATATGACAGAGTTTTTAGACATAGCTCTAATATTTTTGCCTGTTTTTACCCGTTTTTCTTTATTTCTTCAAGTATTCGGGGCAGGTACGTCGCTATATCGCCCGCACCTACCGTCAAGAGGACTTCAAAGTTACAATTTTTTATTGTATCTATCAAGTCATTTTTGACAATTAGCGATTTTTTTTCGCATTTTATTTCTTCAAAGATGATTTTCGACGTCACTCCGGCTATCGGTTCCTCTCTCGCCGGATATATATCAAGCAATATCACCTCATCTGCAAGTGACAGCGCCTCTGCAAATTGAGGGGCAAAGTCGCGTGTGCGGGTGTACAAGTGTGGTTGAAACGCCACCGTAAGTTTCCTGTCTGGATACAATGCCTTTACCGACGATATTGATGCGCGTAGTTCATCCGGGTGGTGTGCATAGTCGTCTATTATCACCCGTCCGCTTTCGCCACTCTCCTTCAGCCAGAACTGGAAGCGACGCTCCGCTCCCATAAAGGTCGCCATCGCTTCTCTTGCCGCCTCTGCATCAAACTCTTTCAGGCGACTGCAGGCGGCAACTGCCGCTATCGTATTCTCTATATTTATCTCAACCGGAACCCCAAGGCTCACGTCCTTTATCACACCTTCTGGCATCACCAGGTCAAACACTATCTCTCCCCCTCCGCGACGAATATTCTCTGCATGAAAATCTCCCTCGTCCCGTGAGTATGTATACACTTTCACCCCTTCTGCCGGACGTGGCTTCAGCTTAAGCCCCGTGTGGATGATTAGCGTTCCGTCATTTCTCACGAGTTCTGTAAAGTGGGCGAAACTCTCCAGATAAGCCTCTTCTGTCCCGTAAATATCCAGGTGGTCTGGGTCGGTTGCGGTTACTACGGCTATATACGGCGTAAGATGGTGAAATGACCGGTCAAACTCATCTGCCTCTATCACTGAATACGGAGAAGTCGCATTGAGGATAAAGTTACTGCCATAGTTTCTCAGCACTCCACCAAGAAATGCCGTACACCCTGCTCCGGGTGTCTGTGCCAGAATATGTGCCGCCATCGACGATGTCGTCGTCTTACCATGTGTCCCTGAAAAGCACAGCCCAAGTGTATTGCGTGTCACCTCGCCAAGTACTGCCGCACGCTTCACAACATTAAATCCGCCCGCACGGAAATATTGCAGACCGCGGTGGCTTTCCGGTATTGCCGGTGTATACACCACCAGCGTATTTTCCGGATTGCGGAAATCTGACGGGATTAGTTCCGGGTCATCATCAAACACGATTTCCACACCCTCTGCCTGTAGGGCTTCTGTCAGCCGGGTGGGCGTCTTGTCATATCCCGCCACCTTATAGCCTATGTTCACAAAGTAGCGCTCAAGAGCTGCCATGCCTATGCCGCCGGCGCCCACAAAATATATATTTTTCTTCTCTGCCATTTATCAATGTTTTTGTCCTAATAGTTCATATATCTTTGCCACTATCTTTCCTGACGCATCTGGTAGTGCCATCTTTTTCACGTTTGCCGCCAACTGACTGCGCCGTTCTTCATCCCGCAGTAGCGATACCACAGTTTCCGCCAATTTTTCTCGGCAGTCTGCATCAAGTATCATCACCGCCGCATCTTTTTCCACAAGTGCCTCTGCATTCTTCCGCTGATGGTCTTCTGCCACGTTTGGTGACGGGATTAATATCGTCGGCATACCCACAAGTTGAACCTCCGATATCGTACTCGCTCCCGCGCGAGATATCATCAGGTCTGCTGCTCGATACGCAAGCTCCATGCGGCTCACAAACTGGGTGACTATCATATTGTCCACATGACCAACCGCATCCATGCATTCCTTGGCATACAGTTTACCGGTCTGCCAAAGCAGCGACGCCCCTGATTCAACTATCTTGCCATACGATTCTTTCAGCGCGTCGTTTATCGTCCTCGCGCCAAGGCTTCCGCCAACAGCCACTACAAGCGGACGGCTCTCGTCAAATCCCAGTTCTTTCTTTGCCTCCTCCTTTGTGAGTGTTGATGACAATATGCTGGAGCGAACCGGATTTCCCGTCATCACTATCTTATCTGCCGGGAAAAATCGCTCCATTCCCTCATATGCCACGCATATCGCGTCTGCCTTCGGGGCAAGCATCTTATTTGTCACTCCCGCATATGAATTTTGCTCCTGTATCAGCGTCGGGATTCCCTGCTTTTGAGCCTCCTTCAGTGTAGGTCCGCTCGCATAGCCGCCTACGCCGATTACGATATCTGGATGGAAATCATTGATTATCGCGCGTGCCTGTTTCATGCTCTTGTAAAGGTTCCAGAGCACCTTTATATTCTTGAATATGTGTTTGCGGTCAAAGCCCATAACCGGCAACCCGAATATCGGATAGCCAGCTTCCGGCACTCGTTCCATCTCCATTCTGCCCTCCGCGCCTACAAAGATTATGTCTGGAGTGTATTTCTCTGCTTCGCGCAGCGCATTTGCTATGGATATGGCTGGAAATATGTGTCCTCCGGTTCCCCCTCCGCTTATTATTACTTTCATAGTGGATTGTTAATGTTTAGTGTTATAATTATTCTATTTTAGCATTCCCGGATTTTCTGCCTGGAGGTCTTCCGGCAACGACTCTTTTTCTGCCTGATTTTCCTCCCGTGACGATGACATCGCTGCGGTTCGGCTTACACTCAGCATTATCCCGAAGGCAAGAGAACTTATCACTATCGATGTCCCTCCCTTGGATATCATCGGCAACGGCTGTCCTGATACCGGGAATAGACCTGTATTTATGGCTATATGGTATAAGGCCTGAAATACGATAAATACTGCCATTCCTATGATTATCATCGCCGGATATATCCTGCGGCACCTCGACGCTATGCGTCCTGCCCTGAACAGCAACGACATATACAGCAGCAATACTATTATCCCTCCTACATAACCCAGGTCTGACACTACTACGGAATATACATAGTCGATATTCGCCAATGGTAGCTGTGATGCAACCGGGCAGTTTCCGGGACCATTGCCTATCAGTCCGCCCTGACCCTGTGCCATGCGCGAAAAAAATGCCTGACGATTATCATCTGTCAGTTCATCGTCATACAGCGTCTGGTCTTTTAGCCACTGCTCCACGCGGCTCTGCCACGTCCCCGCACGTTTCAGCGCTCCTTTTGACTCTTGAGCCGGCACAAATTCGCCACGAGCCATCGCCTCTTCGCGTTTGAGCTCCGCAAGTTCTGCCGCCTCCCTGTTTCTACTATCTTTCAGAGCATTATGTAGCATCAACGCACCTGAGCCAAGTGCCGCATATATGGCAAGCACCAAAAATAGCGACTTGAACCGGATTCCGCCCAACAGCATCATACAGATTGACACGCCCATCAATATCGCCGTGTTGGATAGTCCGTCTGTAAAAAGCATTCCGCCGAAGATGCCTACACTGATGGCTATTATTATCACGCCCTTGTTCGACAGCTTGTTGTATGCATCCTGTGCTTTTGACGCCACAAGTGCTATTACTGCCACAGCCGACAGCTTGATGAACTCCGACGACTGTAGCTGAAAGCCCATGACCTCTATGGAGCGCGTCGCATTATTCGCTCCGAAGCCAAATGCAAACACCACTATCGATATCACAAGGCTAACTAACACAAAAACTGGCGTCAGCGGGAGTAGCCAGCGATAGTTCAGCTGAGATACGTAATATGTCACTAACAGACCTATCCCAAGTGTCATCAAGTGGCGGATTAGAGGCGCAAACACATTGTCCGCCTTCACCTCAAATGAAGACGCACTATATGACTCTATTATCGAGATGATTAGCAATCCCAAATACACGCCCCATATATACTTGTCTGCCGGGCGTGAGAATGACTTCACATCTCCTTGTGGTTTTTCCGTTTTGCTCTTTATTTCCGCCATTGTCTTGATTTTTAGCAGGTTATATATTGGTCAATTTTAGTCAAATTTCTTTTTTCAGATTTATAACTTCTTCTTTAAACTGTTCTCCGCGGTCTTCATAGCTGCGGAACAGGTCAAAGCTCGCACAGCAGGGCGATAGTAATACGATATCGCCTTCCGATGAACTTTCACGGCACGCTTTTATCGCGTCTTTCAGTGAATGGGTATCTATCACCGGCACTACACCTGAAAAGAATTTCACTATCTTTTCATTGTCTTTGCCCATTGCCACGATTGCCTTTACACGTTCTTCCACTAACGGCATTATCTCGCTATAGTCATTTCCCTTGTCTTTGCCGCCAAGGATTAACACTGTATTCTTGCTCTTCGGCATACTCTCCAGCGCATACCAGCAGGAATTTACATTTGTCGCCTTTGAGTCGTTGATATATCTTACGCCATCTACGGTTTCAACATATTCAAGGCGATGCTCTACGCCTGCGAAGTCCGATAGTGACTTCCGGATATCTTCCTTGTTAACATCTAACAGGCATGCCGAAAGTCCCGCTGCCATTGAATTAAACAGATTGTGCAACCCATTCAGTGCAAGGTCTGCTCGGGGCATCTTCATGCTCGTTTCAGGAGTATTGAATATCAGTTCCTCTTCATCATCCACAAATGCCGCACTCCCGCCGTGGCTGTGTTCCGCAAAAGGATATAGATGCGCTTCCGTAGATATTTTCTGTAGCTGAGCATTTATCACAGGGTCATCCTGCCAATAGATTATCGCGTCGCTTGACGTCATATTATTTATGATGCGAAACTTTGCCATGACATAGTTTTGCATCTTATAGTCATAGCGGTCAAGGTGGTCTGGCGTTATGTTCATCATCACTGCAACATTTGCCTTGAATTTATACATATTCTCAAGCTGGAAGCTGGACAGCTCTATCACATACACATCATGATGCTCTGTCGCTACCTGAAACGCAAGTGAACGACCCACATTCCCGGCAAGACCCACGTTTATGCCCGCATCTCGCAGTATATGGTATGTGAGCAGGGTCGTTGTTGTTTTGCCGTTACTTCCGGTGATACACACCATCTTCGCGTCTGTATATCTCCCCGCAAATTCTATTTCTGAAATCACGGGTATGTTCTTTGCCGCTATTTTCTGTATTATCGGGGCTGTCGGAGGGATGCCGGGGCTCTTTATCACCTCATCGGCATTCAGGATTTGCTCCTCCGTGTGGTGACCGTCTTCCCATGGAATCTGGTATTCATCAAGCATAGCGCGATATTTCGGCGAGATGGTGCCGTAATCGCTCAAAAACAAGTCAAAGCCCTTTACCTTTGCCAAGACGGCTGCGCCTACTCCGCTCTCGCCGCCTCCAAGTATTACTATACGTTTCATTTTGTTATGCTTTTTTATTGTCCTATTGTTCTGATTATCTTATTTTTAGCGTCACAAACGTGATTACCGCAAGGATGATGCCGATTATCCAGAAGCGGATTACGATTTTTGACTCCGGTACGGCTTGGATTGGCTTTTGGATTATCGCGTCTATGCCCGAATTGCCCGCTTTCTGGAAATGATGATGGAGCGGTGTCATCTTAAACACTCGCTTCCCCTCGCCATATTTCTTTTTCGTAAACTTGAAATACGCTACCTGTATCATCACCGATATATCTTCCACAAAGAAGATTGCACACAGCACTGGTATCAGCAACTCCTTGTGTATCAGGATAGCGAACACCGCTATCACTCCGCCAAGCGTCAGGCTACCCGTATCGCCCATAAACACCTGTGCCGGATAGGCGTTATACCACAGGAATCCTATCAGTGCTCCTATAAAGGCTGCCATATAAACCACCAGCTCCGCTGACCCGGGCGCATACATTATGTTCAGGTAGCTTGAATAGATAAAGTTGCCCCCAAGGTAGGCCATTATCGCAAGTGCTACTCCTATTATCGCCGATGTCCCTGTCGCAAGGCCGTCAAGTCCGTCTGTCAGGTTCGCTCCGTTTGATGTCGCTGTCACCGCAAGGATTGTCACGAAGATAAACAGAAGCCACCCCGCTATATCGGCATATTCGCCTAAAAACGATGTCAATGAGCGGTAGTCAAAGTTGTTATCTTTCACAAACGGGATTGTGGTTATCGGAGCATGCAGTGTCTCTGCCTCATATCCGGCGGTCAGAACTTCACTGTGCATTCTCTGAACCACCTCCACATTTTCGCTCACCACTATATCATCGCTCAGGTACATCGTAAGACCTACTATCAGTCCAAGACCTACCTGACCGATTATCTTGAACTTCCCTTTCAGTCCATCCTTGTTTTTATATTTTATTTTCTTGTAGTCATCAAGGAAGCCTATCGCGCTAAGCCATAGAGTCGCTACTATCATCAGCTGCATATACACGCTCTTCAGGTCGCCAAGCAGAAGGCATGGCACAAGGATTGACACTATTATTATCACACCGCCCATTGTCGGTGTGCCTGTCTTTTTCATCTGACCCTCAAGGTCCAGGTCGCGGATTATCTCACCAACCTGCATTTTCTGAAGGCGGTGAATTATCTTTTTTCCTATGAATATCGCTATCATTAGCGACAACACAAGTGCCGCTCCTGAGCGGAATGTGATATAGCTCATCAGTCGAGCTCCGGGAAAGCCTGTAGTGGATATATAGTCAAATAAGTGATATAGCATATTGTCTCGTATTATCTGTGTAGAGTGTATATTTTGTTATTTTATTCAAGTGCGAAAATTTCTTTCAATACTTCACGGTCGTCAAAGTGATGACGTACTCCGCATATTTCTTGATACGTCTCATGACCTTTGCCTGCCACAAGCACTACATCGCCGCGCTGTGCCAATACCGTCGCTACGCGTATCGCCTCACGTCGGTCGGTTACGGTCAGAGTCTTCTGTTTCAGCTGCTTTGTATCAAGTCCTGCCTCCATATCCGCAAGGATTGACTTTGGCTCCTCGCTCCGTGGATTATCGCTCGTCAGGATTAGCCTGTCACTCAGCTTTGCCGCCTCGCGAGCCATTATTGGACGCTTCCCCTTATCACGGTCGCCGCCGGCGCCTACTACTGTTATTATCCTTCCCGTATTCCCTATCACCTCGCGGATGGTGGTAATTACGTTCACCACTGCATCCGGCGTATGTGCATAGTCTACTATTGCCGTATAGCCTATTACGTTTGACTTAAACGTCTGGAAGCGACCTGCAACTGGCACCAGCTTACTCATGTTCAGCAGCACTTTCTCTTCGTTCCACCCAAGCAGCAGCGACGCACCATACAGTGCTGTCAGGTTATATGCATTAAATCTGCCTGTAAACATCGTTTCTACCTCTCTGCGGTTAAACGTGATTAGCGTTCCGTCAAGGCGTTGCTCAAGTATTCGCCCATTAAAGTCCCCGAGTTTTTGAAGAGAATATGTATATCTTTTTGCCGACGTATTCTGAAGCATAACCTGTCCTACTTTATCG
>JBJECS010000268.1:0-7418 GCA_051871335.1 Muribaculaceae bacterium
AGACGGCGGAAACACATGGACTACAGCAGGTGCTGCGGCAATCAGCGGCTCTGAATACAAGATGTATTCTTATACCGTAAACATGGCTGGAAATTGCCGAGTACGCCTGCAGCAGACTTCTGGAAAGCGTATTATGGTTGACGACCTTTCAATCACAAACTTTGATTCCGGTGTTGAAGAAATTGTAGACTACCACACATGGGACGCTTACAGCCTCTCCGGTGAACTTGTCATTGAAAACAGCCGTAGCGGCAATACTGTAAAGGTTTATGGCGTAGATGGCAAAATCGTTTATGAAGCTCCTCTCGCCATCGGCAACACCACCGTAAAGCTGCCTAAAGCACTATACATCGTAGTTGTTGACGACTTCGCTCGCCGAGTTCTCGTAAAATAATTAATATCACACATTTACACCAAGAGCCTGACTTTTAAGCCGGGCTCTTGTTATTACTTTTCCCCCATTTTCATACACAAAAGAATCTTAATCATAAATTAAACTTATTCTAAAAATAGAACAATTTCTTCACGAAAGAAAAAGCGTCAAATATGAGCATAGACGGCACTTTTATGAGTTAATGTTTAAGACGTCAGTTTCCATTAAAACGCCTGACTGCAATACGTAAAAGTATTGTTATTACTGTGAATATGAATAGTAAAATAAAACTATTTATACCAATAATCCACCCTATGACGGCTACAAATGATAAGAAGCCAAAAAGATTTGAGAAGTATTTACATAAAATAACATGAGGCTCCTCTTTTTCATGTAAAGCCGCCGATGCTATCAAAACAGCTATAATGTTTATTATTAAAAACGTAATGCCAATGACTATATAAAAAAGTATCATACTTTGATTATTTTTTGCAAATATAATACATTAGTCGCATATGTCAAATACTATTAACATAAAAATTTGTTTTATTCCTCAATATATTGCAAAAAGTATTATTCTACACTCCATTAAAAAGACAACATAAGACAAACCGCAGATTTAGAATAATTTACTATATTTGCATTATTAATACTAAACAATTAAACTATATAAGTTATGAAAAAGTTAATTAAATCTTTCCTGATGGCAGTCGTTGCTTGCGCATGCCTGTCACTTGCTTCATGCTCAAAGTCTGCTGACCAAATTGCAAAGGAGGCAGAAGAACTTATCACTAACGACGGCTCTATCGCTCCGGAAAACATTGACAAAGCGCTGGACCTTTATGAGGCTGCCGCAGACCAAATGCTTTCACTCAAAGACAAATGCGAAGAAGCCGCTAAAGAAATGGATTTCGACAATCCCGCTATGCAAGAGGCTCTGAAAATTGCCGCTGCCGGTGTTACCCTACAGAGTGGACTCAGTAATTCTGAACTCTCTCCGGAACAGGAGGCTCGCATGGAAGAAATTGACAAAAAAGCTGAATAACACATGATAAAATCAAAGGGCGGATGCCATTTCCCGGAATCCGCCCTTTTTCTACTATAGTAATATCGCAATCACCGGATTATTCTTGATGATTCACCGGCTATTAATGATTTGCGAGAAAACACTATTATTCTTCGGTAGCTTTTTCTTCTGCTTTTTCTTCTGCTTTTTCTACCAATGAGCGTGTGTCATTTGCTATACTGGTGACAACTGCAATGCTTTCTGATATAAAACGAGAGAATAGCAGTGTGAAATAGCCTACAATAGGACAACCAATGATGCCTGCTGCGCCAGCTGAACCAAAATGCCTTACGCTAAACAATGTGGCAATAATGAATATTGCAGTTCCGAAGATTGCCAAGCATATTCCCCAAAATTCTCCAAGCGACCGGATGATATGCGCTACTACAGGAATTGCCACGAAACGTGCATTTACATCTACCACATTCTCCACGTCTTTAGCTCGTTGTAGCCAATAAAAAACTGAGAATACTGCGCCGGCAAGCATCAATATCATGACGAGAACTAAACCCACCTTTCCGCCTGCTGAGGAGTACTCAAAATAGTCAAACATTTCCACGATACTGACTAATATGCCTAATGCAATAAGCACTCCGATTACCCAATACAGCCATTTGAATGGTTTGCGGAAAATGTTGCCACTGTCAATGAAATTTAGTACGCTTTCCAGGGTTTGATTAATCTTTTCCATAATGATAAAGTTTTAAGGGTTAAACATTAATCCTGCAAATATAATACAATTAGATTTAGTTTCCAAATAATTAATTATGTTATTTAAGCAATATGTTTAACAGTTATTGCAATATTGTCTCCTTTTCACATCTAATCAAGACTGGCATATAAAAAAATCGGGACAATCAGCCCCGATTTTTGTTCATTTTCAATATTTTGTCCCGATAACGGGAATTATGGCGCTTATTCCACTTCCCAGGTCTCGCCGGCAAGAATCATGTCGCGGAGAGAAGCAAAGCCCTTCTTTGCACGCACGTCTGCAACTTGATGCTCAACCTCATCATTATACGTCAAACCATCAACATCGCGGATTACGCCTATTGCGAGTGGAAGCTCGTGTCCATCCATCATGGCAAGCTGCTGGTGCAGGAAATTGCTCTGGCAGTGTGCGTCATGTACAAGCACATCGTCAATAGTATATCCATCCTTGCCAATTTCAACTGCCTTCAGTCCGAAACCGTCTTGCACGATACCCTTATTCTTCTCCTTGCCGAAAATCATCTTTTCGCCATGGACAAGGTGGATTGTGCGGTCTGCGCGAGTATCGCGGTCGGTGATGAAATTGTGGATGCCATTATTGAAAATCATACAGTTTGTAAGCATTTCCACAACAGACGCGCCCTTGTGCTGAGCCGCTGCTACAAGCACCTCTTGAGAGATAGCAAGCTCTACGTCTATGGCTCGGGCGAAGAAGTTGCCGCGTGCGCCGAATACGAGTTCTGCAGGTATAAACGGATCCTCGGTAGTTCCGTAAGGAGAGGACTTTGACACAAACCCGCGGTCGCTCGTTGGAGAATACTGACCTTTTGTGAGTCCGTAAATCTTGTTGTTGAAAAGGATGATATTTATATCGATATTGCGTCGTACTGCATGAATGAAGTGGTTACCACCGATAGCCAGACCGTCACCGTCGCCTGAAATCTGCCATACTGTCATTTCAGGATTTGCTACCTTAAAGCCGGTAGCGATTGCGGCTGCTCGTCCATGAATGGTGTGGAAACCATAGGTATTCATATAATACGGGAGGCGTGAGCTACAGCCGATACCTGAGATTACCGCTGTCTTATGTGGAGCCACGCCCAATGTAGCCATAGCCTTATGGAGTGAATTTAGCACTGCATGGTCGCCACAGCCCGGGCACCAGCGTACCGGTTGGTCACTCTTATAGTCTGCTGCTGTATATTTGATTTCTTCCATGATTATTTGCCCTCCATGATTTTTGTGACACCTTCTACGATTTCTTTTACCATAAACGGCTGACCCTGAATCTTGTTGATTCTGCGGATTACCTTTCCCGGGAATTTTGCCTGCAGATAGTCTGCAAACATGCCGGTGTTCAGTTCTGCCACGATTACAGTCTTGTATTTATTAATTATTTCCTCTGTATTTGCAGGGAGAGGATTGATATATCTGAAGTGTGTAAACGCAACGCGCTTTCCTGCCTTGTTGAGTTCCTGTGATGCTGTCAGAAGATGCCCGTAAGTGCCTCCCCAGCCTATCAGCAGAGTGTCTGCTTCTGCGTCACAAAGCACTTCCTGTGCAGGAATATCGTTTGCTATGCGAGCAACCTTCTCGCGGCGGATGCCTACCATCTTCTCATGATTTACTGGGTCATTTGATATAGCACTTGTCACTGCATCTTTCTCAAGTCCGCCAAGGCGGTGCATTAGACCCTCTGTACCCGGTATCGCCCAGTAGCGAACAAGGTTTTCAGGATTGCGCAGATATGGCTTCCAGCCTTCCTTCTTTTCTTCTGGCACAAACGGACACTTGATTTCAGGATACTCGTCATATTCCGGGATGCGCCATGCTGAAGACCCATTGCCGATAAATGCGTCAGACAGAAGGATTACAGGTGTCATGTGCTCCAGTGCTATACGGCTTGCCTCAAATGCCATATCAAAGCAGTCTGTAGGAGATGCCGGAGCAACTACAGCTACAGGTGATTCACCATTACGCCCATACAGAGCCTGCATCAGGTCGGTCTGCTCTGTCTTCGTTGGAAGACCTGTTGACGGACCGCCACGCTGAACGTCTATTACCACGAGCGGCAACTCTGCTATGACTGCCAAGCCAATACCCTCACTCTTCAGTGCAAGACCCGGACCGGAAGTAGATGTCACAGCAAGATTTCCCGCAAATGAAGCTCCGATAGCAGAGCATACGCCCGCTATTTCGTCCTCCATCTGGCATGCCTTTACGCCAAGGTCCTTGCGCTTTGCAAGTTCATGCAGAATGTCTGTTGCCGGAGTGATAGGATAGCTCCCGAGGAACAATGGACGACCTGCCTTTTCCGACGCCATGATAAGACCCCATGCTGTAGCCGTATTGCCATTGATATCCGTATACGTGCCCTTCTTGATTGGCTCCGTCTCTATGCGATAAGTCGATACTGATGCATGGATATTGTGTCCATAGTCAAAACCCGCCTGGATTACCTTCGCATTTGCCTCATATACTGCCGGCTTCTTCGCAAACTTATTTTTCAGCATGCGCAGCGCATTCTCAAGCGGACGGTCAAATAGCCAGCATACAAGACCTAACGCAAAGATATTGCGGCATTTCAGTACTGCCTTGTTGTCCATTCCGCTGTCCGCAAGCGCTGCCTTAGTCATCGTCGTCACAGGCACTTCTACCACCTGCGCCGTTATCCCAAGCTCCTTGATTGGATCTTCTGTCTGGAATAGCGCTTTTTTCAGACCTTCGGGCTTAAACGCATCGATATCAAGGATAATGACGCCATTGGGCTTAAGGAACTTTACGTGTTGTTTCAGGGCTGCGGGATTCATTGCGACAAGTACGTCACATTCATCTCCCGGAGTATGAACACCGGCACCTACACTGACCTGGAACCCTGAGACGCCGCTCAGGGAGCCCTGTGGTGCCCTTACTTCAGCCGGATAGTCAGGAAAAGTAGATACACTGTTACCTACTCCTGCAGACACATTGGTAAATATATTACCAGCAAGCTGCATACCGTCACCTGAGTCTCCTGAGAACCTCACGACTACCTTGTCGAGGGTCTTTACACTGGTTTGCTCTAACATGACAAATTTGTTATTTGCTTTTTTAAGGTTATTTAGTTTTTATGGATTATGCCGTTTTTTAGCATATCTCGTATGCTTGCGCAAAGTTACACCTTATTTTTCAATTTTAGCGGTTTTTTACAATTTTTTTGATTCAATATTCAAATTTATCACTCCATTTTTGGTAGCTAACTCAATATACGATTAATGCCACTGTAACTTTTACGCATTAACTTGTCAATTACGGAAATTTTTGGCTAAAATGACACCGAAAATTGCAAAAAAATCTTCATAAGGAAAAATTTCTTTATTAAGATTTTATAGTGTCAAAAAAGCTTTGTAACTTTGCACAGGAAAAACAATGCCATAGGCAATTTCGTTATAACTTAAGATAATAGTAATAACACTTTAATTATATAATCAAGACAATGAGCAACATTGATTTATCAAAGTATGGCATCACCGGAGCTAAGGTGATTAGCAACCCTTCTTGGGAAGATTTGTATCAGGCTGAAATCCAACCTAACCTCGAAGGTTACGAAAAAGGTCAGGAAACTGAACTCGGAGCTGTTAACGTAATGACAGGTATTTACACCGGTCGTAGCCCTAAAGACAAATTCTTTGTTAAGGATGAAACTTCAGAAAATACTATCTGGTGGACTTCAGACGAATACAAGAACGATAACAAGCCTATCACTCCTGCTGCTTGGGATTCTCTTAAGGCACTCGCAAGCAAAGAACTCTCTGACAAGACTCTTTACGTTGTTGATGCTTTCTGCGGTACTAACAAGGATACTCGCCTCGCCGTCCGCTTCATCATGGAAGTCGCTTGGCAGGCTCACTTCGTTACAAACATGTTTGTACGTCCTACTGCTGAAGAGCTCAAAGAATTTCAGCCTGACTTCGTTGTGCTCAACGCTTCTAAGGCTAAAGTTGAAAACTGGAAAGAACTCGGAATCAACTCTGAGACTTGCGTCGCTTTCAACCTCACTGAGCGCATGCAGCTGATTATCAATACTTGGTATGGCGGTGAAATGAAGAAAGGTATGTTCTCTATCATGAACTACTACCTCCCTCTCCGTGGCATGGCTTCTATGCACTGCTCTGCTAACACCGACATGGAAGGCGGCAACACTGCTATCTTCTTCGGTCTTTCCGGCACTGGTAAGACTACTCTTTCTACTGACCCTAAGCGTCTCCTCATCGGTGACGACGAACACGGTTGGGACGACAACGGCGTCTTCAACTTCGAAGGCGGTTGCTACGCTAAGGTTATCAACCTTGACAAAGAAAGCGAACCTGATATCTACCGCGCTATCCGTCGCAACGCACTCCTTGAGAACGTTACTGTTGACGCTAACGGCAAAATCGACTTCGCTGACAAGAGCGTTACTGAAAACACCCGTGTTTCTTACCCAATTCAGCACATCGACAAAATCGCTCCGGGTAGCCACGGTCCTGCTGCCAAGAACGTAATCTTCCTTTCTGCCGACGCTTTCGGCGTACTTCCTCCTGTTTCTATCCTTTCTCCGGAACAGACTAAGTACTACTTCCTCTCTGGATTTACTTCTAAGCTCGCAGGTACTGAACGCGGCATCACTGAGCCTACTCCTACTTTCTCTGCTTGCTTCGGCGCTGCTTTCCTTTCTCTTCACCCAACTAAATACGCTGAAGAGCTCGTTAAGAAAATGCAGCAGAGCGGTGCTAAGGCATACCTCGTAAACACTGGCTGGAACGGTTCTGGAAAGCGTATCTCTATCCGCGACACTCGTGGTATCATCGACGCTATCCTCGACGGTTCTATCCTCACTGCTCCTACTAAGACTATCCCTGTATTCGACTTCGTTGTTCCTACAGCTCTTCCGGGTGTTGACCCTAACATCCTCGACCCACGCGACACTTATACTGACGCTTCTATCTGGGCTGAAAAGGCTGACAAGCTCGCTGACATGTTCATCAAGAACTTCGCTAAGTTTGAAGGTAACGAAGCAGGAAAGGCTCTCGTAGCTGCTGGTCCTCACAAGTAATCAGTGATTATACTTCTCTATACGAAAGGCGGCAATTTTTGTCGCCTTTTTCTGTTATTTTATCCTAAAAAGTCAAATTATTCGCATTTTTGTCGTATATTTGCCATCTCAAATAAACTTTGACCTAAAAAAAGTATCATAGGATAAAACGAAGGAAATAAATGATTATTCACACTTAAAATTCTTTAAATCAT
>JBJECS010000269.1:0-7391 GCA_051871335.1 Muribaculaceae bacterium
CATATTTTACAATATATTAACATAAGAAGGCATATCGAATTTTGATACACCCTCCCATATATTAAAGAATGCCCCTATTTTTTCCTTCTTACCGACCTTACAGCACCTGAAGATGATTGCTTTGGCTTAGTCTGCTTAACCTTGCTCTTTTTCGGTTTTTTCTTAGAGCGGGAATTTGTCTTAGCCTTTTTCTCATCAGCATTCTGCTCATCCTGGGAACCTACCTCAGTCGCTTTGTCATCTACAGCAGGCTCTTCATCTCGAGAAGTAATCACGATAGACTCTTCTTTTTGCTGTTCCTCAGCTTCTTTCTTTTCTCGCTCTGCTATAACCTCCTCGCGCGATGGCACCCACAGCTTCTTGTCAAAGTTTTCAAGGCGGTTTTGAATACTGTCTTGAGCACGCTTCATGTCATCGGGGTCTGGATACATCTGCATCATAGACTTATTTGCCAGATTGCGAGTCTTATATATTTCGCCATCATACATATTCAGCTGGAAATAGTCATCGTATGTATATTTCGCCAGATTATTGTCATCGCTGATAAATATCGGCTGCTGAGAAAGGTATGGACGCAATGCCTCCAATTTTATCCAAAACATAGGATATTTTATCGGTTCACCTCCAAAATCTCCTGCACGATGAAGAACAGGGCATATTGCCTGAACTTTTGTCACTGTGCGATTATGGCGTGAATCAAACTCCCACCGCTCAAGGATGTAATAAGACAATACCTCATTTGCAGGCACGTCACTTTCCTCTATTGTGAACTTAGGATTTTTCTCCGTTGAGCCTTTAGCGTCAGTATAAAGAATATGGAAACGGTCAAGCATATCCTTCACCTTTATCCTATATTGCTCCGTAAATACCTCGCGTCCGTCAAGATACTCGTATGCCTCAACCTGATTGTTTGCCAGCAGGCGTAGTATCATGCGGAACAGGCTTTCCTCTCCCTCTGTCGGTTCTTCAGGGAAATATAGCGGTGCATTTGCCTCTTTTTGCAAGTCAAGCTGACGATAGATTACTCGCATCCACTGCAAATCTGACTCAGGCGTTTCACTTTCCTGGTAGAAAGTCTCCATACGCTGAGTTACTCCCGGTTTATGACCTTCATTTTTCTCATTGCGGTCACGCTTACGCATAACTGCTGAAGACGAAGACTGGTCTTGGGCTACTCCCGGTAATGCTATCGCGGCTGTAAATCCAATTGCCAGGGCATATCTTTTTATTCTGTTCATAATCATCTATGGTAGAGTTTGTTATATTTCTTTATTCATTAGTTCACTATTACTTCCAGCGGTGCAAGGTCTCGAGTAATACCATCAGGTCCCTTTGCTTTAACGCGTGATATATAAAAGCGTTTTCCACGGCTTAAGCGACGGAAAGAATCTTTCTGACGCTGTGAGAAATTCGCACCATCGCTCACTTCCGGTATCGCATTGCCCATTGAGTCAAAAAACACCGTTTCAAAGCTCAGCACCGTAAAAGAGATATTCAGCAGGTCGTCATCGATTGCTGCCTCTATACCTGGAGACTGCAGCAACAGCGTCTTCGCAAATGGTTTGCCACCTCTATATCGGTCTGCATTGCCCTTTGAGTCTTTGTATGTGATAAATGGAGTTGGGTCAGGCAATTTGCGAACACGGAATTTCGTCGTTGCCACTTCCTGGCGACGTCCATCCATTTCTGCCGTTACTGTAATGACAGCTTCAGCTCCAACCTGCGCCGGACGTGCCACCCACTGGTCTCCCTTACGCGTAAGCGTACCATTTGTCATAGTAGCTGAAACGGAATTTGTTGCAACACCAGGCACTGATATACTCATCGGGTTGTCTATTCCTGCATACAACACGTTCATCATAGTTGCAGAAATTGTCGCTGTCGGCTCTATCACTGTATAAGATGAACTGAAATCATGACGAGTCATAGTTCCGTCACCGCGCGGCACTTCAAGCCAGCCTGTGTAGTCAAACGTACCGGTGCTGCCGGCTATCGTCTCAAAAAGTCCGCGGTCATTGTCTAATTGTTTTCCATTAATATACACCACCGGACGTTGAGTTGTATCTACTGCAGCTAAAACTATATTCGCTGAATACTTTCCACCTCGCATAACAAGACGAGACTGCGGTATCACAAACGCATTAAGCTCATTCACACGAACGTCGTGAGCATCCACGTTGTTAAGAAGTGTAGTCAAAGCCTCTCCTTCCGCATAGCGTATATCACTCTGTAGCTTTGTGAGTAGTGTCACAGCTGCCACAACTGGCTTATTGTCAAAGTTTGCTTCTTCCCATGTCACCAGCGCACTGCTGTTTTCTGTAGATAGCGCAGACTCAATACTTGTCCGCTTTACACTATCCTCCACCATCGCAGAGATATAATTGCGATAATCATCTATCGCAAGTCTCAGACGTTCACCATTGCGGTTTACCGGCGAAAGCATTACTACCGATGCAGCCTCCAGGTCATCGCGACTTACTATGTTATTTACATCGCCTTTGTCGCCGTCTGCCTTTTTGACAATCGCAACTTTGAAGGAATCTACAAGCGAATATATTTCCTGAGTCGCCTTTCTCACTGCAACTGCCTTCTCAAGCCACACCTGACCCTTATCCGGGTTCTGCTCATTAAACGCGCTCAGGGTTGCAAGGATTGAAGCATTACGCTGCTCAATATTATCGTTAGAGCGAGTCAGTCCCTCCTCCACCTGCGTAAAACCATCAAGCACATCGCTCGACACGTTCAGCGCAAGCATTGCCGTCAAGACGATATACATCAGGTTTATCATCTTCTGGCGCGGTGAAAGCCTTGTATTGTTTGAGCTCATTGTAAATCAGTCTATCTACGTTTTATACGATATTGTCTTCCTCAGGCTGAACCGGTTTCTGCTCCTGAGGCTGTTGCATTCCCGGCATATCCATCGGACTCATCGGACGATACATGTTGACAGTCATCGCCGTTATCATCTTTTCATATACTGAATTTAACTGTTGCATATACCGTGCCATTTTTTCAGTTTCCTCACAGTAACGTGCACTCTGAGCTGAACTCCGTTCATACATATCACGGATATCCTTGATGCCACGATTTACACGGTCTATTGAGTCTATCTGTGATGATACACTCTTCAGCTGGATTTCATATATAGTGTTCAGTCCACCAATATTGCGGCTCAAGTCTTGCATTTGCTCTGCATAGCCACTTGCCGCACGAGTGATAGTCTCTGAATTTTCAGTAATTGCACGGTAAGACTCTAAAAGCGTATCGCTTACCGTATTCAGCGCTGCCGTAGTCTCATGCAGATGCTGCATCTCACTCGCTATCGCAGCCATCTGGTCAAGATACGCCTGAGTCGCAGATGTCAGCTCTGCCATGCGGGACAACTGCTCGCTCGCCGCTGCCATTTTCGCTATGCTCTCGCTTAGAGACTGTGAATCCTGCTCGCTAAGCTCTATTCCCACAGGTATACCCGCAGCACGCTTCGCTTCGTCTGTTGACACACTTGAGCCGTCTATAACCACAGTACCACCGTTGCCTGTGCCGCCGTTGATTATCACGCCGCCACCGCCACCATTAAAGTCAGGGCGGTCTTCAGGGTCATTAGAATCCAGTACTGGGAACACATTTTCCCAGTCATACGTCCGTGGCGGACGGTCAAACGCTGTCAGGACGAACATTAACACCTCTGTACCCATACCTACAGACAGAAGAGTATTGCCACCAGGCAAGTGCAATATCTTAAACAAGGCTCCCCAGATTACGACTGCGGCACCTATACTATACGCAAAGTTAAAAAAACGCTGACCTTTATCACTTGAGATAAAGCGTGAAATCGCATTGCGGTATCCTTTAAATTTTCCCATTTTCTTTTGAGATTATATAAGGGGGTTGTTAGTTTTTGTAGTTTTGTTTCTGACCTTTTGCAAAGCCTATCTGAGTGCGTACACATCGGAAACCGATATAGCTGCGCTGCTCATTCTGATATTCCCACATTCGGATATCTGAACGGATATTGTGAGCAACGTCTTTCCACGAACCGCCGCGCACTATCTTACGCTTCATCTTATACGGGTCCTCTATCGCCGCATTATATCTATACTCAGGATTGAGGTCACTCGTCAGTTTGTCTATACTCTCAGCATATGCAGTCGATGTCCATTCGCTGACATTTCCCGCCATATCATACAGTCCGAAGTCATTCGGAGAATAAGTTCCCACACGCGACGTTATCAGATGACCGTCTTTAACGTAGTTTCCATCCTGTGGCTTGAAGTTGGCATAAAAGCATCCGCGGTCGTCGCTCATTGTCAGGTCTCCCTCCCATGGATACATATTCTCGTTCACACCCGCACGTGCAGCATACTCCCACTCAGCCTCCGTCGGCAAGCGATAAGGCTCTACATACACGCCCTCCTTGCCCAGTGACTTACGCAAGAACTCAGTACGCCATGCGGCAAAGGCATTTGCCTGCTCCCAGCTCACACCTACTACCGGATAATCACTATATCCTCCATGTGAAAAATATAGACGCACATACGGCTCATTATAAGCATTGTCAAAATCATTAACCCATGCCGTAGTATCAGGATATACGTTCACGATATATGTGTTTACGAAATCATAGTCTCCGGTAAGTGCACGAGTAATTGTTTGGCGAACAATCTCCTGCTCATCATTGATATAAGCCGTATCTTTTGAGATTATCGGGTTGCTCGTCGGAGTCGGCAGGTCTGTATTATACACGCGTGTGCGTGGATCCATACGATTTTTGCGCTTGGCAGCCTCTGTATGATTATACACCTCATATCGGTAATTTAGCTGAGTAGGGTCAAGCTCGCGCGCACCTGTGATTGGATTTGTACGATACACACTTTCTATCGCTCGCGCCTCATCTTCATTAGGATTACGCCATGGTATCGCCTTATTCCAGTTAAGATGAGGCTTCACAGGATTTCCCTCCTTGTCTTCCTCTATCTTAAACTCTTCATTTCCACCGTATGCTGGGTCTGCAAGACGCTCACGGATTATAGAATCGCGAACCCAGAACACAAACTGCTTATACTTGGCATTAGTGATTTCCGTCTCGTCCATCCAGAAACCGTCAACAGACATCCCTCGCGGATTTGCCGCAAGATTCCATGCCGAATCTGCCTGCTGGGGTCCTGTCTGCATTGACCCGCGGGATATCAAAACCATCCCATAGGGGGTCGGCTCTACCCATGATGTACCGCCAACGCCGGTGACCTCGCCACCTGCCGCACGGTAGTTACCTGATGCACATGATGCTGCCGTTATAAGCAGCGTCGTTGCCATTGGAAGTAGTAATAAAGATGCTTTTTTCATATCTTACATTATGCGAATGCTCTTATGTTTATTTCTGTTTTTATCTGACAAGTCAAGTTTCAGGCTATAACCGGCAAATATCTCATGGCTACCTGAACTCGCCTTTGAGATTGCTGACGTCGGGTAATCATAGCTGTAACCAAGGTAGAAATTCTTGATTTCTGCTCCTATCACCACTGATATCGCATCATCATACCTATAGCCTAAGCCCATTGATAAAAATTTGCGATAACGCACCCTGCCCGTGATTTCTGCTGTCGTAAACGTGAAGTCGCTCTTCACCATTACAGAAGGTATCACTTCAAATAACGTATTTTTTACCGGAATATTGCTTCCGGCCATAAAATATAATATCCTTCCAGCCTGAAATTCATAATTTTTTTCATTTGTTCCCTCACCGGACTCTGAATTAAACGTGATTGTAGGGCTATTTACATGCTGGCACGACACACCAGCCCAAAACAGCTTATGAGTATAATACACACCAACACCCAAATCAAGCGATGTTCCACTCAAGTCTTGAGTTGGTATCGCATCGTCAGTCGACTCGTGATAGTCATCATCATCCGGCAGATATACCTCGCTGCCCTTAAACGTCTCATTAATAATACCAACCTGCAAACCGGCTGACAAAATACCACCAAAAAGCTTATGCTTATACGATAGCTGAAGACCAAGGTCCATATTCTTATACAGACCAAGACTCTCCTGCTGCATATTAAGACCGGCGCCAAAACGCTTGCCAATAAACTTAAATGGCATATCAGCCGTCAGAACAAACGTTCGCGGAGCATTGTCTATGCCCATCCATTGTAGACGGCTTCCTCCTCGCATACGGACAAAGTCTGTCTCTCCCGTCGCCGCCGCATTATAATATGTCGGTATTGCATAATACTGCGTAAACTGAGCATCTACCTGAGAATAAACTCGCTCAGGAAATATCACCAGCACAAAAAACGACATTATGACAAATATATAATTATATCTCTTCATACACTACTCAAAATAGAACGTAAGGACAACCATTCCTGAAGTCGCCTTCTTAATAGACTGAGTTATTTTCATCTTGGTCGGGTCATCCGTCAAATACTTGCGGTCATGGTCTATAACGTCTGTCAGACCAAAACAAAACTTCAGCTCCGGTATAAGCTTGAAATAGGGCAAATAAAAATCACACCCAAGACCAAAAGTAAGATATACATCAGTAGGTTTAAGCTTCAAATAATCATTATTCTTTTTCGTAACATCAAATGCCGGCATTAATCCCGCCGTAAAATACGGACGTGCATTCCTGTACCTAAGCGCAGAATATTTCAAATCTACCGGCATAACAACAAATGCCGACTTTACATTCTGCTGCATTTCAGTCCCACTATTCATCTCATGCATCTTAATAATTCTATTACCAAAATACATACCGGGAGAAACACGCACATTAAAATAAGTATTAAGACGAAAATCAATCAAACCATTTACACAAAAACCAGGCGAATAATCAGGCTGCTCCATAAACCAATTCTCACCCTCGTCAGTCACAAAGCCATTATGACATATATTCAGCATCTGAGCATGAAGACCGAAACTGAAACCTAAATGCCACGCACGAAAATCAGCATACGGACGATTAAGAACCTTATCATTCAAGTCCTTACCACACACTTTTGCCGGCACAGTTGCCACAAAAAAGCATACTAAAATTAATATAACCCTTTTTATAAACGCCATAATTATTATAATAACGTCATATCTGACTTTTTATTGCATTCCTCTTCCAAAAATTCTATTATCATCTACTCAATCATTAGCGTTAGTACACACCTCCGCCTCTCTCTTCAATATACTCTCTTCCTGCCCCGATTTCCTCATAGCTATCGTAGAGACGTGATGAATCACGCTCGCCACCATATTTCACTGATTTTCACCATCTTATCGTAGGGACGTGATGCATCACGTCCGCCTCTATTCTATGATTAAATTTCTCTATTCTCTATTAACTAAAAAAAAGAGACCCCGGGATTTCTCCCGGAGCCTCTACCAAAGTGGCGGTG
>JBJECS010000270.1:0-7383 GCA_051871335.1 Muribaculaceae bacterium
CCTCACGGAGGTTGCCGAGGACGTTAGCGGCAGTTGCGTGGTTGTATTGTCTTAAAATTCGTTTTTGGATGAAAAGTCCGGGATATCGGTAAAGTTTTTCCTGAAGCCTACCGTAGTCTTGCGCGGAGAGATGAGTGATAAGTCTCTGAGGAGTGTATGAAGAGTATCCGACAGTGTGGCGCATATCGTAAAAACGCTTGCGGAGCTGTTCAACGGTGATGTTTAGGGTACGGCAGAAGTCCAGCGTGTCGAATTTCTCCACATCTCTCGGAATCATCATCACATCGTAAGCCGGCTGGTTATAAACGATAAGCTCACCGTTACGGTCGTAAATGAGTCCACGAGAAGGGTATACGGTCTTGTTTAGGAATGCGTTGTTGTCGGCATAAAGCTTATACTTGTCATCGCCTAACTGCAATCCGGCGAGCCTGATAACGTAAATAATGAAAATTATTACGATGAAGCCTCCAATGACATATTTACGTTTTTCGAGTTTATAGTCTTTTCTCACGTCGGCTGTGTATTAAACTGTCAATGGCGAGTATAATTACAAAAGAGATGATAGAACTGCATAGGATTCGCATCACGAGACGCAAGGGGTTGAAGAAAGTGAATGCCTCCACGATGAAAAACATGATGCAATATACAGTGATGAAAGTGAAAAGGTATTTCATGTAAATACCGCTGCCGAGCGAGCGGACGCTTGGCTCCGGGTCTGTAAGGTCTTCCTCTCGCGGGAAATAAAGGCGAAGGATAGGGAGACGGAGAGCGGCGGCGAGAGTGCAGGTCAAAGCGTTCATGCCGTGAGTGTCAGAGCAGATGTCGACGGTGAGCCCGAGCAGGAAAGCGAGGGTCAAAGTGGTATTAGTACCGGTAGTGACGGGTAGCCGTATTAGCCAGTAAATAAACACGATAGGCATGGCAACACTCCACAAAACGAGGTGATTGAACACGACCGCCTGTGCAGTGACCAAGATGATAAAAAGCAATATGAAATCAATTATCGTGCGTAACATCTGTCGTTAATCAGTATTATTCGTTGTCTTTATGTAAGTCGCTGTTTTCCACTTCCTTAATGGCAACGATGTTTTTATTGTCAATGACACGGACTGTGCTGAGCTGCGAGAAGTCTGTCAGCAGGTGTATTCTCAGTGTGAAGAAGTTATCATCGTCTGCCGAGGCGGATTTGATGACAGTACCAACCGGGACACCTTCCGGGAACATTGCGGAATAACCGCTGGTGATGATAGTATCTCCGGGGTTGTATACGGTGTGCTTAGGCAGCTCTTCGAGTAAAGCCTCTTCCGGGTTAATCCCGTCCCACACGAGTGAGCCGAAAACGTCACTGCCCTTAATCTTGCAAGATAGTCTAAAATCGGGGTTAAGTAGTGAGATAATTCGGCTGTAGTGCTCACCTACCACGTTTACAACGCCGACGACTCCACTATGGTCCACGACCCCCATTTCCGGGCGAATGCCGTCGGCAGCACCCTTTTCAATGGTGATGTAGTTGTAAGGTCGGCTAACGCTGTTATTTATGACGTGAGAGATGACAAAGCCAAATTGCTGTAGTGGCTCAGCGACCTGCATAGAGTCGGCATATTCGCGGAGGCGGTAGTCGTCGACTTGTTTTCTAAGAGCAACGACTTCATTCTCAAGAGCGGCATTACGGAGCTGTAGGTCTTCGTTGATACTTCGTAGGTTGAAGTAAGACGTGACGTTGTTAGCGATGCCGTAAATAGAAGCGGAAACGCTGTTAGCCGACGTCATCAAGACATGGTGCTGGTATGGGTTGTGGTTGAAAAGGAGAATGCACGACAATGTGACATAGAAGGCGAACACCAACCATGAGCTGAAGCGGATTATGAAATTAATCAGGTCGTGCATTTACTGAGAATAAAGGACAGTTAGAGAGAATAGAGAATAGTGTGTGCTATTACTCTATACTCTGATTCTTAGAAAATTATCTGATTAGGAAAGAGAAATTCTCGATATTCTTGAGTGCAACACCAGTACCGCGAGCAACAGCGAGAAGCGGGTCTTCCGCGATGTGGAACTGGATGCCGATTTTGTCGGTAAGACGTTTGTCAAGACCACGGATGAGTGCTCCACCACCGGCGAGCCAAATACCGTTGCGGACGATGTCTGCGTACAGTTCAGGCGGAGTCTGCTCGAGAGCGGCGAGAACGGCGGTTTCGATTTTTGATATGGTTTTCTCAATACAGTGAGAGATTTCCTGATAAGACACAGGGATTTCCATAGGAAGAGCAGTCATCTGGTTAGGACCGTGTACGATATAGTCCTCCGGTGGGTTTTCAAGTTCGGTAAGAGCGGAGCCGACGTTGATTTTGATAAGCTCAGCAGTGCGAACACCGACTTTGACATTGTGAGCGCGTCGCATATGTCCCTGAATATCCTCAGTGAGGTCGTCTCCGGCAACACGGATACTCATGTTAGTCACGATACCGCCGAGAGAGATGACAGCGATTTCAGTAGTACCTCCACCTATGTCCACAATCATGTTTCCTTCCGCAGCCTGCACGTCGAGTCCGATACCTATTGCGGCAGCCATAGGCTCGTAAAGCATGTAAACATCACGGCCGTTAGCGTGTTCAGCGGAGTCACGGACAGCACGGCGTTCAACTTCCGAAGCGCCTGAAGGGATTCCAATCACCATTCGGAGAGAAGGGGAGAACCAAGCGCTTTTAGCACTTGCTTTTTTTACGAGTCCACGAATCATGAGCTCCGCAGCGTTAAAGTCAGCAATGACACCTTCGCGGAGAGGGCGGACAGTGCGGATATATTCGTTTTCCTTACCTTCCATTTGCTGTGCCTCTTTACCAACTGCAATCAGCTTGTCGGTGCGCTTATCGAGAGCGACGATAGAAGGCTCGTTTATCACAATCTTATCGTTGTGAATGATGATAGTGTTTGCCGTGCCGAGGTCAACGGCTATTTCTTTAGTCAGAGAGAATAATCTCATATTATTTGCCTTGTTTATTAAGTGATTAATCAATGTTTGAAGTGGCGGAAACCGGTCATAACCATAGCGATGCCGTGAGCATTGCAGTAGTCGATAGTTTCCTGGTCACGGACAGAGCCGCCGGGCTGTATTACTGCAGTGATTCCGGCTTTGTCTGCAATCTCGACGCAGTCTGCAAACGGGAAGAAAGCGTCAGAAGCCATCACAGCTCCATTGAGGTCGAAACCGAAAGATTCAGCCTTGGCGATAGCCTGCTTAAGAGCATCGACGCGCGAGGTCTGCCCAACGCCGCTTGCGAGGAGCTGCCTGTTTTTTGCGAGGACGATAGCGTTGCTTTTAGAGTGTTTCACAATCTTGTTAGCGAACAGGAGGTCGTCGATTTGGCATGCTTCCACAGCACGGTCAGTCACTTGCCTTAAGTCTTCAGGCGTTTCTACCTTATTGTCAGCGTCTTGCACGAGAACACCGTTTAGTGCGGAGCGGAAGCGGCGCGCGGGGGCGGCGGCAGATTTCTGAATCAGGACGATACGGTTTTTCTTAGTGAATAGGATTTCAAGCGCTTCGTCGGCATAGGCCGGTGCGATTATAACCTCAAAGAAAATCTTGTTAATCTCCTCAGCAGTAGCCTTGTCGATAGGACGGTTTGCGATGAGCACGCCACCGAAAGCAGAGACGGGGTCTCCGGCGAGAGCGTCAATCCAAGCGGTGTGGATAGAGTCACGGGAAGCGACTCCACAAGCGTTGTTGTGTTTGAGCACGGCGAAAGTAGGCTGCTCAAAGTCAGCGATAAGTGAAACAGCGGCATCGATGTCGAGGAGGTTGTTGTAAGAAATTTCCTTACCGTGCAGCTGCTCGAACATAGCGTTAAAATCGCCGAAGAAAGAGCCATTCTGGTGAGGGTTTTCTCCGTATCGAAGAGACATTTCGCCATAAACGGTAGAGCGGAACGCGTTAGGGCTTTCGCCAACGTTTTGTCCGTTGAAATAGTTGAAAATCGCGGTGTCGTAAGCGGAAGATACAGCGAAAGCCTCACGAGCGAACCAACGGCGCTGCTCAAGAGTCGTCACGGCTCCGGCAGAAGCGAGAATGTCGTGAAGCGCGTCGTATTGATGTTTAGAAGCGACAATAGTCACGTCGTTGTAATTTTTGGCAGCAGCTCGGATGAGAGAAATACCACCGATGTCGATTTTCTCGATGATGTCTTCATCAGAAGCACCAGAAGCGACGGTCTCAGAGAAAGGGTAGAGGTCAACGATAACGAGGTCAATTTCAGGGATACCGTAAGAGAACACCTGCTGACGGTCGCTTTTGTTGTCCCTGCGGTTAAGGATACCACCAAAGATTTTGGGGTGAAGAGTTTTCACTCTTCCACCGAGGATAGAAGGGTATCCGGTGAGGTCTTCAACGGCATCACAAGGGAAACCGAGGCCTTCGATGAAAGCTCGAGTACCTCCGGTAGAGATGAATTTAACATCTTGCTGAGCCAGCAATTTGATAATCTCGTCAAGTCCGTCTTTATGGAAGACAGAGATGAGTGCAGTCTTAATTTGCTTAGTCTGTGACATTGTCAAAACAATCTTTTTGTAAATTAGAGTACAAAGGTACGAAAATTATATCACTCTTTATCAAACAAATTTGAAAAAAATTAAGGACAGAAAAAAGAACAGAAAAAAAGAGGGCTTAACCATCACGGCTATGCCCCCTTATTTTTCACACTCTACTTAGTTTATCGAGTGATAAACTTCAAAATTTAGAAACAATTTTCGCAAAAATGAAGAAAATTGCTACATTTTGTAATAAAATGCATGCAAAGATATAAACATTTTTCATATTGTGCAAATTTCCGCAAAAAAAATGATTTTGACAGAACAAAAAGGGGGAGTTAATTGTTTATAGATAGAATTTGAGAATTATTGCGAAAAAAATTACTAACTTTGTGAAAAATACATAAACAACCTAAAAGAGTATGCGAAAATTTTATAGAATATTCATATTTTTTGTTTGTTTCAACATAGTGATGAGAGTGTCGGCGGAAGATGTAATACTCTCAGCTATAGATGCTTACGATGTGGCTGAAGATAAACGGGCAGCCGGTGAGAGAATTATAAACCTGCTAAAAGAAGATGGATTTATAGATGATGCAGATGGCGGCATCTCGCTGAAAGCGGGAGCTCCACAGGATTCGATAGACCTTGCAGTGTGGTATTGGTCAGGCGAATATCTATATGATTTGCAGGACTACGACCGTGTGAAATACTATATCAACAAGGCGTTGCCGCTGTGCAACAATGAAGGACAGCGAGCAGACTGCTATTCATTGCTGTCAATAATCCACTTTAGAACGGCGGAGTATGCTGCGGCGATAGACTATGCGAAAAAGACGCTTGAGATAGACCGTAAGAGCGGAGACAAACGCCGGATAAGCAGTTCGCTAAATACAATCTCCGCCATCTACCTTGCGGCCAAGCAACCAGAGCAGGCGGAAAAATATATCCTTGAAGCGATAGAGAACAGCACAGCGGCAGATGATACAAACAGGGTGGCGATACAGTGTGGCATAGCGTCTGAGGTATATCACGCCATGGGTAAAAACGAGCGAGCACTGGAATATGCGACTCAAGCATATACCCTTGACTCCATACGTGGAAATCAGGCAAAACTCGGCATACGCCTGTCGCAGATGGCAACACCCCAGATAGACCTTGGAATGACAGCGGAGGCAGAGGCGTCGCTAAAAAAAGCGATACCACTACTGGAGCAATATCACCAAATAGTTTCGCTTGCTATTTGCTATAACCAAATGGGAGCGTTGCTGAACATGAAAGGTGCTCATACACTCGCAGCAGAGTATTATCAGAAGTCGCTTGACATATCAACAGAGAGACGCGACCTGTACAGCGAGTCGAAATCGAGACTTGGCATGTATGAAGCACTCAAGGATTCAAATCCGCGAGAGGCGCTCAGCCACCTGAATAGATATGCGGAGCTGAAAGACTCACTATATCAGCAAGATATGAAAAATGCCATTCAGGAGTATGATGCAAAATTCCGCAATGAGGAGCTGGCGATGCAAAACCGTCAGGAGAAAATCGAGAAGCAGCAGATACTGATAGTAGCAATCACAGTGGTGTCTATATTGCTGATATTCATGGTGTTTCTGTTTTATCGCTACTTGTTGCGCAAGAAGCGTCAGATGATGCAAAAGGAGCTACTTGAGGCAAAGGAAATGTTTTTCACCAACATTACGCATGAGTTTAGGACACCACTCACCGTAATTCAGGCTGCAGCGCAAGATATACTCACAAGCTGCTCAGCCCCGGGAAATTCAGATAGTGAAGAGGAAGCGAAAAAGAATCATGAACTATGTGAAAATGCGCAAGATATAATCAGGAATGGCGAGTCTCTGCTTAGCCTGATAAATGAAATCCTTGAAGTGGCACGTCTGTCGTCAGGAAAGACCTTGTCATCGCCGGCAATGCAACATGCTGATATTGTGGCGTATATCACAATGACATGCCAGTCGTTCAAGCCTCTCGTAGAAGCTAAAGGCATTTCTCTAAGTTATACTCCGAGCTGTGAAGGATATGAAATGGATTTCAGTACTGATTACATGAAGAAAATACTTCAAAATCTCATATCCAATGCTGTAAAATACTCAGAATCAGGCGGCAGTGTAGAACTTTCAAGCAGGGTGTCGGGAGACAATTTTGTTCTGACAGTTGCAGACCAAGGCATAGGCATGGACGAAAAAGCGGCAGAGAAAGCGTTTCTGCCATTCTTCAGAGTGTCAGACAGCAAAGAAGTGGGCACAGGCGTTGGGTTGTCTATAGTAAAGCTATCCGTGGAGGCACTTGGTGGCACGATATCACTTGATACAGCCCCGGGCAAGGGAAGCAGATTCATAATTTCGCTTCCGATTACGCATAATGCAGAACCTGAGGCAATTAATGAGCTAAATTCGGCAGATGTAGGTGGAGGTAGCCAAGAAGTGGAAGTGACCGGAGGTGGAGCAAAAATCTTAATTGTAGAGGATACGCAAGAGGTGGCGAAATATATACAAAAACAGTTGTCGCACGACAATTATGCGTTTTATTTTGCGGAAAATGGAGAAGAAGGATTACGCCAAGCACTTGAAGTACAGCCGGATATAATAATCACAGACGTGATGATGCCGGTGTGTGACGGATATGAATTGTGCCGGAAAGTGAGAGAAAATGAGATGCTCTGCCATATCCCGATAATAATGGTAACGGCGAAGATAACGCACGAGGACCGAGTTCGTGGACTTGAAGCCGGAGCAGATGCATATCTTGAGAAGCCGTTCCATGAAGATGAGCTTAGAGTGCGGGTGGGTAAACTGATAGAGCATAATAGACGTCTTCGCGAGCTGTTTTCACAAG
>JBJECS010000271.1:0-7304 GCA_051871335.1 Muribaculaceae bacterium
AAATTCCAGTGTTGTCCGGGGAATGTACTGTTACGTGCCATACTGACGGAAACCAGACTTATAGTGGAGTGCTATTTTTTTAATCTAATAATTTATATAATTCTTAATTAAAATGAAAAAAACATTTATTTTTATTTCAACTGCGCTGCTGTTGGCAGCATGCAGTGAGAGTGATGTTCTTCAGGTAAAAAATGAAGAACCAAGTGAGAGTGCCGCACAGTCTCAGATTAGAACTGTAGAAGAGGCTTATGAAATTGCGTCAAGGTCAATCTCATGGATTGACGAGCCGGAGTCACGCTCTGTGATAAGGCTATTGCCGTCTAAAGACAAGGTTAAAATCGTAAAAGACAGGGAGTCTCGCGGTGAATGCAGTGACACGTTGATGTACGTAATCAATTTTGAGGATGAACAGGGCTTTGCCGTCATACCGGCAAGCCGCAATATGCCAGAATTGCTTGCAGTCACTGAAAGCGGCAGCTATGACCCGGAGGTTGGGTCTGATGTAGTGCCGTTTAATGACTATATGAATTTAGCCATTAATTATTACAAGTTTCCAATAGACACAGTACAGGAACCTCTGACAGAAGTGAAATATGAAGAGGAAACCAGTATCGTAAATTATGTTATGCCTAGAGCTTCATTTAGATGGGGTCAGGGTGGGCTGATGGGTCGATTCTGTCCAAATCAGTTGGTGGGTTGTGGGCCATTAGCTGTTGCTATGTGTATGGCATATTTTAAATATCCGGATGTGATTAATCTTAATTATTTAACAGGAATGACAGTATATCCATCATGGAATGAGATAGTAAAACATGATTCAAATTCACCATGGACATTCCGTTTTGGTGATTATTATTATGATGAAGATGTGCCTTATGAAAATCAAGATGAACTATTCCATATTTGTAGAGAAATTGGGCAACGGTCAAACGCTGCTTATGAAGCGGATAGAACAGGCACTCAATTATCATCATTAAACAATGCGATAAAATCATTTGGTTTTTCTACTTCCGGAATAAATAATTTTGAAAATACGAAAACTCTGGAGTATTTAAGTAACGGTTTTTTGTTAGTTTGTGGCAAAGGTCATGAAACTGATAATAGCGGAAATACTGTAGTGTTATATCATTTGTGGACAATCGATGGATATAAATCAGTTACAAATACAATTTATGAGTATAGGCGTGAGAAAATATTTGATAATATGATAGAGGATGTCGGCTGGAAATTGTATAATATAACTACCAGGACAAAAAATTACGCTCATCATAATTGGGGATACAGTGGAAGCTGTAATGGTTATTTTCTTGAGGATGTGTGGGACACTTCGTCAGCATTTAGCTATGATAGCAGTAATATTTATAATGGATATTCCGAAATTTATGATTTTGTAAGAAAATATATTATTGTAACAAGATAGAATTATGACAGAGAAGTATTATTTATTGTACCCAATAATTCTGGCATTTGTTATAGTCGGCTGTAACAATTCAGAAAACGAGGGTGTCGACAATGAGAGAAAAAGCATTGTATTGACAGACGTAGAGACAAGTATAGTAGAAAAGCACAATAAGGGTTCAATCGTATTGTTTGGAAATATATCTAAAATTGATGCGTCAAAAAATGTATGTATATCCCCTTATAGCCTGTTTCAAAATATCTCAATGATAGCAAATGGCGCAAATGGGGAATCATATTCTCAGATTTATCGTGCATTCTTTCCTGCAGGAACAAAAATGAGTGACATAAACGGATGTGTTGCAAAACTAAACAAGGAATTACCTGAATTGGATAAGAATACTACGATAAACATTGCAAATTCTTTATGGGCACAAAACGGCTTTTGCTTGGCTGATGGTTATGTTCAGTGTGTGCAAAATACATTTTATACAGATATTTTTAAGACAGATTTGTCATCTGAGGCTACTAGGTTTCAAATCAATGAATGGTGTAACCGTCAGACTAATGGCATGATTTCCACTTTCATGAAGGAAAATCTGCCAGGAGATATAAAAATGGCGATATTTAATGCTATTTATTTTAAGGGTAAATGGGCATCTGTATTTAACCCTGATAAAACGGAAGAGCAGGATTTTTTTAATGAAGATGGAAGGGTTGTAAAAGTAAAGATGATGAATAAAAAAGCCGAATGTGGCTACTTCAACAGAGAAGGCTGTTCTTATCTAAAGATGCTTTATGGGAATGGTGCTTATAGCATGATAATAATTCTACCTGATGATAAAAATGGATTAGATTCTCTGATTTCAAATATTGATGCAGAGGAATTTGTCAGACTCATAGATGCACTTAAGCTGTTTAGGGCAGAAGTAACTCTGAAAATACCTCGGTTCAAATTTGCATACGACACACAAAAGGCTTTGATTGAAGCTTTGTTAGAAATGGGGGTTAACAACATATTCTCAGACGAAAACGCAGATTTATCCGGAATTTCAGATTCTAAGTTATCGATTGGCATGCTCAGGCAGGTGACACAAATAAGTATTGATGAGGACGGTACAAAAGTAGCAACTGTGACAGGTGGTGATGTGTGTACCAATAATCCATTAATTCCTGTTGAATTTACTGTAGATCATCCATTTTTGTTCATTATTCAGGAGGAAAGTACTGGCGCAATACTATTCATGGGAAAGGTTAATAATTTGTGATGTAAGAATTTTAGACATTGATTTTGTAAAACCTTATTTTGCGGTTTTGAAAAACTATTATAAAAGTGGGACTGTACCGAGAGGTGTGGTCCCCGAATTTTTTAGTGAATAGATAATAGAGAAGAAATAATAGTGAATAGAGAAGAGATAATAGAGAATAGAGAGGGTGGATGCGGACGTGATGCATCACGTCCTACGATAAGGTGGTGGAAATCGGGGGAATAGAAAAGCGGCGGAAACTGTGGGAGTTTTCGCCGCTGATTATTGAGTTGGGAATGATGTTATTTAGAGGAGTATGAGGCAACGAGGTTAGCGAGGTGCTTAACTTTGATGCCGTAGTTGAAGTTTTGTGTAACGTCAAGTCCTGCGAAGTTTACTGCGACAAGAGTTCCAAATTCGTCAACGACAGGGCTACCGCTTGAGCCGTGGAGTGTAGGGATTGAGTACATAATCTTCACTCCATCGGTGTTTTGTGTGATAGCACCTTCAGTAACCTGTGGCTTGAGTCCGCCTTCAGTGATGGCGAGACTTGGTCCGAGGTTATATCCGATGAGGAATAATTTAGTTCCCACGGGAGTTTCGGGTTCTTCAGCGCCTTCGTAATAAGGTATTTCGAAGTATACGCGGTCTTCTGGAGTTTTTTTGCTTTTGAGCTGAATAATAGCGACGTCGTGTTCTTGGTCGTCGAGAAGGTTAACGCAAGGGATGAAGTCGTCGTAAGTAGTGACGTGAGTGTCGGAGTAAGCGACGCTGATTTCGTTATGAATATAAACTTCGTAATCGGCACCTTGCACGTCGTGAACCATATTTATAGCTTTCTGAGTTTTTTCACGTTCTTCTGAGAGTTCTTGTAGCTTAGCCTTGTATTCGTAAATATCGCTGGAATTATTAGAGTCAAGGATAGCGCTTTGTAGGAGTGCGATAGCGTCGCTAAGTTCGCTAACTTCGCTTTGCCACTGGTCGGCAAGAGTGCGGAACATAGAAGAAATGTTGTTTCTGACCTGCTTAGTGTCAACAGCGGGGTTAGCGACGTGAGAGTTAGTAGCAATCCATCCGTCGTCGCTGATGAAGAATCCCGTGCCCCAGCTAATCGTTTGCTGAATTTCCGCAGCGTCAAAAGTAGCACCGACGAGGTCACCTTCCTCGTTGATGTCGCTGAAGTATATAGGCTCGAAATTAGAGAATTTAATTTCGTAGTAATAGACGTTTTTGATAAGAACTACGCCAGAAGAGAAAGTGGCGTCAACGTCAGCGGCAGTGTATGCAACTTGCTGATTTCCGCCGCAGCTGCTCATGATGAGAGTCAGTGCAAACAATGCGAAAAGTTTGATAGATTTCATAAAATGAGTTGTATTTGGTTTATGGTGCAAATTTACAAATTTTTACTTATTAGTAGAAAAGATTAAGGAATTTTTTTTACAAAGTGAGTTACAAACACAATAAAAAGGGGAAAAATGAGTTAATATATCAGTATAGTGTAATCAAAACAAAGAAAAGATGCTAAGAAAAATTTATATATCGGCTCTTCTGGTTGTTGTTGCAGTAAGTTGCGCATGGGCGGAGGAATCAGTAAAAAATGAGTTTAATCCAATAACGACGGGTGTAACGTCGCTGAGTATAGCTCCGGATGCGCGCGGAGCGTCAATGGGCGATATAGGAGCAGCGACGGAGCCGGATGTCAATTCACAGTATTGGAATCCATCGAAGTATGCGTTTGCGTATAGCCAGGGTGCAGTTGGAATAAGCTACACTCCGTGGTTGCGCAAACTGGTGAATGACATATTCCTCGGTAATGTGTCTGCGTATTGGATGCTTGGCGACCAGGATAATCAGGCGGTCAGTGCATCTCTGCGCTATTTTTCACTTGGAGAGGTGAATACGAGCGGTCAGGGCAGCACTGTTGGTCAGTCTCTAAATCCATACGAGATGGCGGTAGACCTTGGCTATAGCCGAAAGCTGTCGGAAAAATTTGCGATGGGTGTAGTATTCCGCTATATATTCTCGGACCTTGGTTTCAGTGACTCTTATGCAGGCGACCAGACGAAGGGCGCGTCAGCGTTTGCAGCAGATATATCAGGCTATTTCACAACATATCCCATCATAGGACGCAGCGAGTGCCAATGGTCGTGGGGCTGGAATATATCAAATATCGGTACAAAGGTGTCGTATAACAATGGCGAGGACCCGGCGTTTTTGCCTACGAACCTGCGCCTTGGAACATCGTTTACATTCCCTCTTGCAGACTATCATAACCTGTCGCTGAACCTTGACTTTAACAAGCTGCTTGTGCCAGCGCGTCCGCGCGAGAGTGATTATGCGGATACTCCGGAAGGTCAGGTTGAATATCTCAATGCACTGGAAGACTGGGAGAACATGTCGCCAATTACGGGAATTTTCAAGTCGTTTAGCGATGCGCCGGGCGGCGCAAAAGAGGAGCTGCGCGAGATAAACTACTCAATCGGAGCGGAATACTCCTATAATCAGCAATTTTTCCTGCGTGCGGGATATTATCACGAGAGTGAATTTAAGGGTAATCGCCAGTATTTCGGGTTGGGCGCGGGATTTTCTCTGAATGTTGTACGCCTTGACGCATCGTATATGATGGCAACAGCTCAGACATCACCTCTGGACCAGACGCTACGCTTTACTCTGACGTTTGACATGGATGGTCTGAAAGAAATAATCGGCAAAAAACGCTAATAATCGCATAAATGATACGCATAGGCAACGGATTTGATGTCCACAAGCTGGTGGAGGGTCGCGACTGCATAGTATGCGGTGTGAAAATCCCGTATGAGCGCGGTCTTCTCGGTCACAGCGACGCGGATGTAGCGCTTCATGCCCTGTGTGACGCACTTCTTGGTGCGGCGGCGATGCGGGATATAGGTTATCACTATCCTGACACGAATCCGGACTTTAAGGGGGCGGATTCGCGTATGCTATTGCGAGATGTGGTGAAGAAAATAGCTGCAAAAGGGTATCACGCCGTGAATGTGGATGTGACAATCATAGCTCAGGCACCGAAGATGCTGCCCTATATCGAGCAAATGCGCCAGAATATAGCAGAAGACCTGGGTATAGACCTTGATGCTGTGTCTGTAAAAGCGACAACGACAGAGCGGCTTGGTTTTACGGGTCGCGGCGAGGGCATAGCGGCTCAGGCAACGGCTCTGATAGAGAAGTGATTTGGCAAGAGAGCCGGCTAAAAAGCGTGTGTAAGATATAATAGAAATTAGAATTTATAAAATAATACCAATATGAAAAAACTGTGTGCTATCATAGTATTTATGGTTGCAATGTTTGTGGCAACTGCATCAGAGTCAGTGTATTACGATGCACGAAATTATGAGATAATAGGCACGCTTGCACCAGAAGCCAGCCAACCATTTTCACGACTGCCGGACAGCCTGAAAGATGCAATCCGAAAGGAAGTATGGGACTTGGGCTTAAACTCAGCAGGCATAGCAATACGCTTTTCGACAGACACCAAGACGATGAGAGTAAGGTGGAAATCACATAACAAATTCAATATGAACCACATGACGCCTACCGGCATCCGCGGTCTTGACCTCTATACGCTGCAAGAAGACTCGACATGGACATTTGTGAACAGCGGTCGCCCAAGCCTGAGCAGTGCAACAACAACGGCACGGCTTGCGACGGCAATTCCAGAGCGCGGAATGAGGGAGTATATGCTGTATCTGTCGCTGTATGATGGAGTGGACAGCCTGGAGATAGGTGTGGATTCAACAGCAGTAATAGCGATGCCGGCGATAAATCTGCCAGTGAGGGAGAAGCCAATCGTGATGTATGGCACCAGTATTCTACAAGGCGGCTGTGCAAACCGTCCCGGAATGGCGCATACAAACATAATAGAGCGAGCTCTAAACAGGGAGGTGATAAATCTTGGTTTCAGCGGAAATGCTCGTCTTGACAAGGAGATAGCAGAGCTAATGGCGACTTGTGATGCAGGGTGCTATGTGATAGACCCTCTACCAAACTGCACGTCAGACTTGCTGAAGGAGAAACTTGCTGATTTTTATCATATAATACGGTCAGCGCGTCCTGATACGCCGATAATATTTGTTGAAAGTCCGCTATTCCCGATAATGAGATTTGATGAGGAGGTAAATGCCACGATTACGGAGAAAAATGCGACGCTACGCGCTATATATGATGGCTTTGTAGCTTCAGGTGACAAAAATCTGCTATATTTTGAGGGGAATGGAGTGTTTGACGGCAATGCGGAGCTGACTGTGGATAATTATCATCTGACAGACTATGGTTTCAGCCAATTTTCGGAGCGATTGCTGCCGGTGATAAAGAAAGCGGTGAATAGAGAATAGATCAAGCGTTTATCGTTTAAGGTATATCGTTTAGCGAAAAATTGGAGGCCTTAATTGATACCATAAAACGTGACTCTCCGAGCCACGAAATATGAGGGATGCATATGACCAGGCGTCGTCGCTATGCTCCTCGCCTGGTCTTTACGCATGACAGCATGCTCTCCGAGCCTGCCTGTCGGTGGGGCGGACGTGATGCATCACGTTCCCTACGGTAATAAGATGGAAATCAGTGAGATACATGGCGGACGTGATGCATCACGTTCCTACGATAACATGGTGGAAATCAGGGGAA
>JBJECS010000272.1:0-7283 GCA_051871335.1 Muribaculaceae bacterium
CTGCTGTGTGTAGCGAGTGATATTACCGGCGAGCGTCAGACAATAAAGACACGGAAATTGTCGGCATGGGCGAAGGCAAAATATGACTACGATAAGATACCGACAATATTTTTACTATTTTCAGAATAAATAAAATTCACTCTACATATAAAACACTAATCATGCCACGAAAAAAATACATACCAGAAACTCCTTCGCTATTTGACTTCCTTGAGAGAGAAGAAAAGGCTCCGGAGAAGGAGGAGCAAAAATTGTTTTTTATCTCATTCGGGAGCGGGAGCAGCGGTAACTGTAGTTTTTTCGGGACGAAGGACAGCGGAATATTGATAGATGCAGGAGTAAAGCCGGAGAATGTGATACCGGTGTTGAAAAAGTATGGTATTTCGATGTCAGCGGTTAGGGCAATACTAATCACACATGACCATGCAGACCATGTGAGGTATGCATACAAGATAATGAAAAAGCATCCACACCTTGCGTTTATCTGTACACCGAAGTGTCTGAAGGGGATATTTTTGCGTCATAGCCTGACGATACGCCTGAAGGACTATCATCGCCCAATATTTATAGAGACACCAATAACAGTTGGTACGTTTAAGGTGACGGCTTTTACGACGATGCATGACGGGACAGACAATGTGGGCTATTTTATAGAGTATGGTGACGTAAAGTTTGCGATAGCGACAGACCTGGGCTGCATAAGTGAGCGGGTGGACTATTATATGCGTCAGGCGACGCATATAGTGCTTGAGTCTAATTATGATGAGTATATGCTGACTCACGGGAAGTATCCTCTTTATCTTCAGGCTCGAATAATGGCTGAAAATGGTCATCTTGACAATAAGGTTGCGGCGGCGTATATAGCGAAGATATATTCGGAGAAGTTGTCTCACGTATTTCTATGTCATCTGTCAAATGATAATAATACACCGGAAAAGGCTCTTGAGGAGATGCGGAGTTCTCTGAGTGCAGCGGGCATTACGATGGGTGATGCGTCGGAGTCGTTAGAGTCTCGTGAGGCTGATTTGCAGGTGACGACGTTGCCGAGGTATGATGCGAGTTCGCTGTATGTTTTGAGGAGTGAGTAAAAATGCTGAGAAATCGAAAAAAATGGAGAAGTTAGTAGTAAAGAGGTTTGGTGAGCTGAGTATTGATGAGCTTTATGCGATATTGCGTCATCGGTCGGAGATATTTATAGTGGAGCAGGATTGTGTCTATCAGGACCTTGATGATATGGACCAGGGTGCTGTTCATCTGTGGATAGAGGTGGATGGTGAAATGGCGGCGTATGCTCGAGTGTTGGCGGCGGGTACTTATCTTGATGAGGTTGCGATAGGCCGTGTGATAGGGATAATGCGCGGTCAAGGGTATGGGATTAAGATATTCGGTCATGCGATAGATGCGGCTGTGAAGTATTATGGTGCAAAGCGGATAAAAATCCGTTCTCAGCAGCAGGCGGAGCATTTTTATGAGAAGTTTGGTTTTGTGAGGTGTGGTGAGCCGTTTATGTATGAGGGGTTGATGCATGTGGACATGATGCGTAGTGAATAGTTAATAGGGGGCAAGCGTTTATCGTTTAAGGTTTATCGTTGAGCGACGCATGGATACCATAAGACGTGACTCTCCGAGCCACGAGGTTGGATGACTGAGTATGACCAGGCGTCGTCGCTGCGCTCCTTGCCTGGTCTTAAGCATGACAGCATGCTCTCCGAGCCTGCCGGATGTCGCAATCCACGGCTGATGAAGCGGACGTGACACGTCACGTCCCTACGATAAGAGAGTGGAAATCAGGGGAATAGAGGGGTGTGAGGCGTTGAATTTTTTAGAGGTGGAGCTTTAGGTGTGATATGAGGTCTCGGACTTCGGGGATGTGCTCGGTCATGTAGTTAAGGACTTCGCGGTCGTTCCATGTTGCCGGTGAGCTGACGCCTCGGTTTTCTTCAATTTCGAGGGTCCAGTAGTCGTTTCCGATTTGATTGTGAATGTGGTCGTAGATGTCTTTAAGGAAGGAGATGACGAGGTTGTGCTGGACTTGATTTTCAACGATGATTTTGTAAGTGTCGTTTGCAATTTTTTGTGGCTCAGAAGCGCGCATTGTGTTAATGAGCACTTTTTCGGTGGGGTGCGCAGCCATGAATTGTCGCCAAGCGGCGATAACTTGCTCGTCGGTGTATTGTCCGCGCCGAGATTGGACTTGTGTCTGCTGCGCGGTGGGCTCGGTTTTCTTTATCGGCTCCTTTATGCTGCGGAAAATAGGTGTAGTGACGTAAGTGCGCTCGATGGGCTTAGGTGGCGGCGGAGGCGGTAGGATGGTTTTGGTGCCAGTAGATGGCGTTTTTGGTGCCGGATTTGGTGTAGAGCTCGTATCAGCAGCCGGTTTCGGCTGCTGTGATGCAGGATTAAGCCCATCGGTCTGTGCTCCGGAATTGTTGTCGCGGTGCATAGCGGGAATGGGCTTGATTTGCCCCTCTCCCTGCCCGCTATAAGTGGGGGAGGGGCTTTGCAGTTGGCACAGTTTGATGAGCAGAATTTCAACAAGGAAGATTTTGTTGGTAGCCGCTCGGTAGTTAAGGTCAGCGTCGTTGCAGAGCGCCATGGCTTCGTAGAAGAAGCGAGGTTCGGCTTTTTTAGCCTGTTCTCGCATGATGTTTTTTACGGAGTCGTCGGTGTCGAGGAGAGCGAGTGTCTGCTCGGTGCGTGAGACGAGGAGGTCTCTCATGTATTGTGCGAGCCCGACGACGAAGAAGTGCGAGTCGAAGCCTTTGTCGCGAATTTCTTTGTATATTAGCAGTGCCGCAGTGACGTCTTCAGCGATGAAAGCGTCGACGAGCCTTGAATAGTAGTTTGCGTCGAGGACGTTTAGGTTTTCAATGGTGGACTGGTATGTGATGTTTCCACGAGAAGAAGCGGCGACCTGGTCGAAAATGGAGAGCGCGTCTCGCATGGCGCCGTCGGCTTTAGAAGCGATGACGTTAAGTGCGGAGCGTTCGGCGGTCATGCCTTCGCTTTTAGCGACGTATTCGAGGTGGTCCACCATGTCTGTGATGGTGATACGATTGAAGTCGTAAATCTGGCAACGCGAGAGGATTGTAGGGAGGATTTTGTGTTTCTCCGTAGTTGCGAGAATGAAAATGACGTATGAAGGTGGCTCCTCGAGAGTTTTCAGGAAAGAGTTGAAAGCGGCGACGGAAAGCATGTGGACCTCGTCGATGATGAATACGCGGTATTTTCCGTTTGTAGGAGGAACGAGAACTTGGTCGCAGAGCTGACGTATGTCTTCGACGCCATTGTTAGAAGCAGCGTCGAGCTCGACGATGTTAAGAGAGCGTCCTTCGTTGAAAGCACGGCAAGAGTCGCATTCGTTGCAAGGGTTACCGTCCGGGGTAGGATGCTGGCAGTTAATAGTCTTGGCGAAAATTCGAGCGCAAGATGTTTTGCCCACCCCGCGAGAGCCGCAGAAGAGGTAAGCGTGAGCGAGACGTCCGGTAGCGATAGCGTTACGGAGAGTCATGGTCAGCGCTTTTTGCCCCACGACAGTGTCGAAAGTGGCAGGGCGATATTTTCGGGCAGATACTAAATATTTTTCCATTGAGAGCAAAGTTAAAAATTATTCTTCAGATAGCAAAGAAATATGGGGATAAATTTGCTTTAAGATTTTTTAACTATTGTGTAATATGTTGGTGTATAGGATGTTATGAGAGAAATTTGAAAAAATTTCGGTGAGGGTATTGACAAAGGGGGGTTGAATGTATTAACTTTGCAGTGTCATTCAAAACAAAGGGAGTTTTTGACAGCAAATAAATAATTATCTTAATCTAAAAAAACAATTTTATGATGGAATTAAATTCAAGAGTTGCGCACGACCAGGCGCAGAAAGAAGTAGGCGGTTTATCGCCGGAATTGGTGACAGGTGCAGAGGCTGAATTGGCTGCGATGCATCAGGGAGAGCGGGAGAGTGAATATGATTTTCCTGTGGAAGCGTTAGAAAAAGAATCGGCTGAGGCGTCAGAAGGGGCGACGACGTGTGATGGTCCTGAAGAGAATGAGGCTGATGAGAGTAGAGAACCAAGGTTGACAGAAGAGCCGGATGTGTCAGCTCTATTGGCAGAGGCGGAGGAAAGGGGTTATCTCCGCGGACTGAATGAGCGAGCGGAAAGGCTGATGAGGCGTCCGAGTCTTGGGTTTACGAAGTAGAGAAAAGGGTGGCGAGCGTTGAGCGTTTAGGGTTTATTGTTTATCGGCGAATTGATACCATAAAACGTGACTCTCCGAGCCACGAGATAGGAGGATTGAGTATGACCAGGCGTCGTCGCTACGCTCCTTGCCTGGTCTTTCGCATGACAGCATGCTCTCCGAGCCTGCCGGAAGGTGGAATCCTCGCCTAATGGGGCGGACGTGATGCATCACGTCCCTACGATAAGGAGGTGGAAATCAGGGAAATAGAGAATAGATAATAGAGAATAGTGAATAAATATTTAGAAACCTTTTATATTAATCTTTTAAAAACAAGAAAAATTATGAGTGAAAAAATGACAACAATCGTGACAGAGAATGGTGGAGCAGTATTAAACGGTCCGTTGACAACGACAGCGACAAAGAGTGTGACACCGGAGTTATTAAAGAATGAGCTTGATAAGCGCATAGTGAAAATTCGCCCGATGTCTACTCCGATAGACCAGATATCCCGCATGGGCGGCACGCGCAAGGCAGGAAGCATGGTGGTGGATTATTATTCGGTGGATACGAAGCCGATGAGTGCGAAGCTGGTATCGTCGAGTGAAAACGGTCAGTATTCGGGTAGAGTATGCTTTATCTTGCAGACGGAAAACAACAAGATATTCCAGGCGACAGAAACTGTACTCGTCCCGAGCATGGCAGCTCACCGGAGAGACAAGAAGGAGGAGACGCTTGTGCTCTACGTAATCAGCGCCGGGATAGATGGCGTGAAAGTGATATCCATCAATAATTATGATGCAGAAGAGGACATGTATACTTTGCCCCTTATGCCGGAGGGAACGGAGTTAGTGAGGATGGGCAAGGCTGCAAAAGAGCTTGATGTACAGACACCCCAGTTTGAGGCACTTCCGGTAAAGTCTCAGAATTATTGCCAGATATTCAAGGCACAGGTAGAGCAATCGACGTTTCAGAAGATAGCGGACAAAGAGGTGGGTTGGAATTTTTCAGACCAGGAAGAGGTGGCAATCATAGATATGCGCCTGGGAATGGAGAAGAATTTCCTGTTCGGGTCAAAGTTGCGCTTTGACAGCCTCGAGACAGATGATGAAATCATGCTGACAGGCGGCATCTGGTATCAGACAAATCATGAGTGGATATACGAGAAGGGAAAGTTTGATATGTCGAGCCTTGTGGAAATATCGCGCAGTGCGTTTACGGGGAATGCGGGAAGCTCGCGCAAGGTTTTGATAGGCGGGTCGAAGTTTATTGAGGCACTACATAAGCTTGAAATCACACGCACACTGAGCTCGAGCGAGGTAAAGACTAAATGGGGACTTGATTTTACAGAAATCACGACGAAGTTTGGAACATTTTACGTATTGCTGAGTGAAATATTTGACCAGTGCGGTCATGAGTATGATGCGTTTGTCCTTGACCCGGAATATATCACGAAGTATTCTCACATACCATTCCACACCGAGCGCCTTGATTTGCGCGGGAGCGGAGTGAGAAATACGGAGGCAGTAGTGATAACAGAGGCGAGCTGCCTTGTTCTTCGCTATCCGAATGCACACATGAAAGTGATGGCGGTGTAGAGAAGTCTTGAAATTCAGAGAAGGATATGATGACGTTATCGCACGAGCAGATGTTGGCGCAGTGGAAGATGCGCCACTATCTGGAGCCGGTAAGGAGTGACAGTGAAGTGAGTCGCAGCAATGGTGTAAATGTAGACTATATGTTATCGTTGGAGATGCGCGACTGGTATCTGGAACTGCTGGACAAAGGAGAGCTGCGATATTTGGAATTGACAGACATAGCGAGCGAAACAGCAACAATCAACCGCCCTGAGACCGGGGCGGTTGTAATAAAGCTGCCGGAGCAATGCAGGCGAGTTGTGTCGGTGAAAATCGCAGGAAATGAGAGAGAAATAATGCCGGAGCAGGATGAGTACAGGAAGTATCTGCAATTGTCGGAATATACGAGAGGCGGAGCGTCGGAACCGGTGGCGGTGATGACAAAAGGCGGCGAACTTGTGTTGTATGGCAATGACATGAATGGCAATGCGCCGGAGATAGAGCATATATATGCGGTGATGCTTCCACCTGACGGGAAGTATGTGCTTGATGAGTCGGCACTAAAAACAATACCAACGATAGAAATATAAAAGATATGGTTTTTGATATAGCATATAGCGCGTGGGAGAATTGCGGAGACTTGCGAGCGCGCCGAATGAGGAATAAGGATTTTACATACGGTAGGCAGTGGGGAGACGTGATATACGACCCTGTGACAAAAGGGTATATGGCGGAGGAGTCGATAGCGACGCGTACCGGCCGTCAGCCACTGACGAATAATCTGATAAGAAAACTTGTCAAAACGATAATAGGCAGGTATCGCGCGATAAGGAATGTGGCGAATGAAGAAAAAAGCGAAGAGCTGAAAGAGTTGTATCGTCTAAATCACCTTGAAGAGCTTGACTGCCGTCTGTTAGAGGAATTTCTGATATCAGGATGTGCGATACAGAGGGTGACGGTAGAGTGCAGACGAGAGGGGAAGGTGGAGACGTTTGTGGACAATGTGAGTCCGGGCGACTTTTTTATAAACACGGTCAAAGACCCTCGCGGATGGGATGTGCAGCTGATAGGAATGCTACATGACATGAGCCTGGCGGAGGTGGTGATGAAATATGCTCATGGAGACCGCAAGAGAGCGGCGGATATACGGAAGATATATGGTGAATGTAATATGACATATGGAGTCAATGAGCCACTTGGAATGGGTAATGAGTCTGCCAATGAGTTTTTTGTATCACCAACCGGGCGGTGCCGCGTGATAGAGGTATGGACCCTTGAGAGCTGTGAGACGCTGAGATGCCACGACTACAATACCGGTGATTATTATGAGTGTCCGGCGGAGCAGGAAAGAGAGATAAATGCTGAAAATGCGAGAAGGCAGGAGAAAGGTCTGAAGCCGATAGAAGTATTATGGAATATAACGACGGAGTGGCGATGCCGCATATATGCTCCTAATGGAGAGGAGATAGATAGTTTTGTATTACTGTCCGCTAAACTTTTTTGCAGGCAGATGAAAAATTAGGGCTGGCACCT
>JBJECS010000273.1:0-7259 GCA_051871335.1 Muribaculaceae bacterium
TGATTATATCCATCTGTCTGGAAGTGAGATAGAAATCTTGTGGCACAGAAACATATATATCAAGAGGATTTCCCATAGACTCAGCCACTTTCGTTTTCTTTGGCATTGGGTCTTCGAAGTTGAAGCGGCGAGCTGAATTGCCTGCACCCATCGTCCACATGAGCAAAGCCTTTTCCATGTTACCCTCCGTTTCTTCTATTTTTCCTCTCAGCATATCCCTTACTTCCATCAGCGTGAAGCCGAGCAGGTTTTCGCCTTGCCATAAGTGAGGGTTGCAGACTTCGGGAGCATCTTCGGCAAGTCCGATGCCCCAAATGGTATCATTTGGAGATGCTTCAACCAATATTTTGTCGCCCGTACCAAGCAGATATTCCATTAACTTTGGATTCTGTGAAAATTTGGCGAGGTTGCCCCTCTTGACAATCTCCTGACAGTTCTTCTTCCATACATACTCATTGAAGTTACGCACCTTTCTGCCAAGTTTCTTAATTGTCATCGGGTCGTATGATGCCATTATCTGTTGCCAGATGTCCTCGTTGTCAAAAATGCGTGCTTTCTCTGCCATCATAAATTGCTCAGCACAGTTGTAACTTACATCATCTAACGTAAATGAGCACATATGCCATTGGCTTAGACATGACTTGCCAACATTCTCATTTGTGTCGGTGTGTCCCCAAAAGAATACAAAGTCATCTCGTGAAAACGTCTTTGCTGAGTTTATCAATTTATGTTTGTCATATTTCATTGCTATACAATTTTAATGGTAGTATTGAACGAATACAGCTAATTGAGCAGAGTCGCTATTTTCTTGATTTTTTTGATTTTCTTGATTTTATAACCTTTTCAGCGGTTTTCCTCATCTTGTTTAATTCGGAATAACATTTATTGATGTTTCTGAATTTAACGACAACCTTGGCATTGCAGTCGATGAAACCGTATATTTCAATCTCTTCGTCGTTGGTCATGCCAAAACCATCATCGTCACAAAAGTATTGCCCATCCGGATTTAATTGCCAGCTGACTTGCGCCACGCCGTTTTTGAATTCTCGTATGAATGAAGGGAAGTGGAAAGAGAGACACTTTGCCCTGTCTATTGCTTTCTCCGGAAGACCTTTCAGCGAGTCCCAATCAATATCGTCTTCAGTGACAGTCAGGAGTCTCTGATGATTATCGATGAATTGGTATGCGCATTTAGTGTTGTGGTTTACAAGGTATCGAGGTTTCCACCATCCCCACATGCTTTCATTCACTACCGCCATACCTTCGCCTAAATCACGAGTTTCATACGAACCGTGTTTGTATTTCTCGTCATTGAGCATCGTGTATAACACGTCTTCGGGCATTGTATTGAATAAAGAGCGTTGGATATAATCACATACGCGATTATATTCATCCTCGTCGTCAATCATTGAAATTAAAGCATTTTCCCCAATTTTCTTAATGCGAGAGACATAAAATGCCTCATCATCATCTTTCATTATCAGCACTGCATACTCTTTATTCTCAAACTGAACAATGTCATGGAGTCTAAATTTGGAGAGGAACTCCTCTTCTTCTTGCGTTGCATTATAGTTGTCGTCACTCATAATACTTAAATTTTAAATAATAACTAAAATTCTTTTTTGCTTAAATTACACACAAATAGGGCTTAGTGCTATTCAGTAGTCTCGCCTCGCCACAGGTCATCGGCGACGTGCAGAATCACATCGTGCAGCTCCACATCGTCCTTGAAATGCTGTGGAAGGGCATCATAACCAATGGCAGCCCCGAGGATATTGCCCGTAATGGCGCCTGTAGAGTCGCTGTCTCCGGCATGATTGACGGCCGCGATTAGGGCTTCTTCAAAATTGTCGAAATGGGCAAGAGAGCAATATATGGCTATCGCTGCAGCCTCATCTGCAACCCATCCGCCACCAAGTTCGTTCTCAATCGTTCTCACGTCATCGGTAGAGCTGTCGGAGCATATAATGGCTGTATTTATCAGGAGGGTAAACTGATTTACCTCTTCCGGATGATTGGGGAACAATTCGGCTATCACGTTAAGACCTTCACGAATGTAGCCTTTGTAAGTCTCACGTTCGGGAGCTTCGTCTTGAGCCAACTTGTAGATGATGTAGGCGACAAGAGCTGAAGGTATGTATCCCAAAGGATGAAGGTGAGTCAATTCTGAGGCATCAGCAGCCAGTTTGCAAACCTCTTGGATATCCATTCTGTCTGCAATTGTGCCATACAGGGGAATTGGCGCTATTCGCATAACTCCACCACAACCCTTGCTGTCATTTATTGGCTCACCACCTTTAGAAATGGCGTTAAGAGCAGACATACAGGTGTTTCCGGGAGCGCGACGCATATTCAATTCAGGAAATTTGCTTATCCAGCATTTGTCAAATCCCTTCTTTTTCTCTCCCGTCTGCGTAAACAGCCATTCTACATATGCCCGGCAGATTGAAGAGAGAAAAGGCACATTGTCAGCTTTGGTGTTCAGCAATCCGCAGGCGGTGAAGAGAGTCATCTGCGTGTCGTCAGACACCACCGCCTTTCCGTTGCCACCTTCCGCCGTCCACCATTGCTCGGTGTCAAGCCTGGTAATGCCTCTGTTTCCATATTTGCGTTGGATTCCGGCGAAAGAGTAGATGAACTCAACCGGATAACCCAATGCATCACCAATGGCTCCTCCAATGAGAGAGCCGCGTATTCTGTCTTGTAGTGTATTTTTGTTCATAATCATTTGTTTTTAGTTGATATGAAAAGCCGGCTGACAATGCGCAATGTCGGCAATTATTTCTTGTTTTCTTCCTCGTCGAAAGCTTGGTCGGCTAAATCGGTATAGAGCTTTCGGCGCTCATTGGGAGATAAATAGCAGTCATCGTCACATTCCTGAAATTTAAACTCTGAAATGCGGCTGAATAGAGCCATACGAGTGCTCATGTCCTTTTCCCAGGATTCAGCTGCTCCTTCGTCGCTGTAATCAAAGTTTCTTGCGTTTCTGATATTCAGGTCGAAAGCGATGGAATGAGAGTCTTGGTTTGCGCCCATGTAAGTGAATGTCCAGCCTTCTTGGCGAAGTTCGTCCACAAGTTTTTTAATAGCAGGACCTGAAAATTCTTTAGATGCGTTTTCCAAGCCGTCTGTGATGATAGTTACCACAACGATTGCATCTTCAATGTCTTTGACGTAGCGGCGCATTGATGTGAGGGTGAGTCCCATGGCGTCGTAGAGCGGCGTGCAGCAACAGGGCTGGTAGTCAGCCGGAGTGAGCGGTTTTGCTTCAGCGGCAGGGGTTTTGTCAAAGACAAAGTCTGTGTGGCAAGAGCAGAATGTGACGAGAGTCACGAAGTGGTCTTGTGTGTCTGCATAGTTTTCCTGTGCCTTTTTGATGCCGGCGAGGGTCTCGTTAAACCCATCGATAGCTGCGCGGCGGATACATTCCATAGAACCGCTGCGATCCAGGATAATGACGTTGAATACTTGTGTTTTTTTCATTTCTTTGATGTTTTTCTTTTCGTTGTCCATAATACAAATTTTTAGTGGTTAGGTTATATTGATAAATTTTTCAGTTGAGATACTAATTCAGGAGAGAGTGCAAATCGCGAGTCTTCAGAGTTTGCTGTGATGGCATTGATGAAGTGTTCTAATTCAGCAGAATAAACGGCTATCATGTGAGCGTTAGCCTTACCGTCGGAGCCTGCGCTATAAGTCATGTTGGCGAAGCGGTCGCAAAGTTTCACGAATGGAGCGAAAGGAGTGTTGCGTATACCGGCGTAATAACGTTCGTCTGCCCGTTCCTCTCGTGTGCGTCCTTTTTCGTTTGTAAGAGCGTAGACAATCTCAGCGGCAGTAAGGGCTTGTTCTTGAGTCAAATACTTAGATGCAAGCGAGAGCACGTTGTTGTAGGTGAGGCGAGCGTCTTCTATGCTGTCGTGGAAATAAGCACCGAATATTAGCGGTAAAATATCCACTTTGTCTTTCACCACTTCATATCCGTATTTCATGGCGGCATCTGCTACCATAGATAGGTGGAAGCCGTAGGGCAGGGTTTTGTCGTAAGTCTGGTTTACGGCCTGGTGAAGTTCCCATGCAGCTGTGCGTATTTCCTGAATTTTCTGTGCATTGTCTTTGATAAATGCCTCGAATACTGTCTTTTCCATGATAAACCGTTTTGTTGCTAATGTTTAGCAAAGTTAATATTTTTTACCGATTAAATCAAAATTTATGCCAAATAGAATTTCGTTTTGGGGTCGGACTTGCCTTCGTAGAAAGCGTCAAGCACTTCTTGGAATATGTCATCAGGCGATATAGCGTTGAATAGAGTCATGCAAGAACGAACCTTGACTGCATCTGTCTCGCCGAGAATATATCTCGGTGGTGTACCTTGGTGCTTAAGTAGGGCTTTGGAAATCTCCCTGAGTCTCGCACCTAAAATCGGGTGCTCAAGGTATGCCTTAGCCTCGTCTATCCCACTTATGCCGTAGAAGATTGCATTTGTGCTGTGTCCTAATTGCTTAATCTGTGGAAAGATAAACCAAATCCAGTGGGTATATTTATATCCATCGTTGATTTCTTTCAGCGCTTGGTCGTATGAATTTGCCTGTGCGCTAAGAAATCTGTCGAGGTTAAATCTGTCGTTTGTCTCTAATGTATCCATAAAGAGGCTATTAGTTGAATTCTATATCAAGGCTGTCGATGCCATTGCCAAAAAACTCCACATTCATAAGAGTCATCAGTCCATCTGTAATATTTACTCCGGAAGCATCGCCGAGAACAGAATCTATCATGCAAAATGGGCATAATGCAGTCTTGTTGTCATTTTCGGTTTCATCACACCATTCGGTAACAGCCTCCGCCGGGAATATTCTGCCACAATGGAAGCATCCGCACTGTTTGCTGTTTTGTATCTGCTTTTCGTTGCGGAAAGTGGTGTGATGCAGATACCATAGCATCTTTTTTAATTCATCTTTTGTCATCGCTTGAAATATTAGAATTTGATACTTTTTTGTTTGAAAGTTATTTGTTTTTGTATGTTAATGTTGGCTTATTTATAATTGTAACCCATGTGATTTTTAAACTGTCGAATAAAATTCCAGCTACATACTGTTCTCAGGCGTTATACGACTTGCTGATTTATGGCGCTTTTCAAACAGACGAGTTAGTTCATTGATAGCATTGATAGCATGTCCATAGCACAACTTATGAAAGTGTCTCAGGAAATATCGCACTACAATGCCCTATTCTACAGCCAAGGCAAAAATGTATCATTGGCATCGCTTTTAGTGGTTAACTACGGTAATTTTGTTCATATATCTTTATGTATAACAGAGGCGTAAATAACTTTTTTCTATCACCTGCGGTAATGATATTTCAGGAATCTTCAAAATTCTTTAAGCCAATCACGTACTTCCATCAATGCACATCCCAGGAGATTTTCTCCTTGCCATTGTTCTACGCCACCTTTTTGGGCATCCTCCCTACCAAGACCAATACCCCATATGGTGTCGTATGGACTTGCCTCAGCAAGTATGGAGTCGCCTGTGGATAACAGGAATTCCTTTAGGACAGGATTCTGCGAGAACTTGGCCTTGTTGCCTTCCAATACAATATCATATTTCCTTGCATCCCATGTCTCGGCTACAAAACCTCGGATCTTTCTTCCCATTTTCTTATAGTCGAAAGGCGTAGAAGCCTCCATAATTTTCTGAAGCATCTCATCATCACCAAACAACCGCGCTTTGCTTGCCATCATATATTGCTCTGTTGTGTGATATTGAACTCTGTCCACCTCAAACCAACAGTCGTACCACTGGCTCAGACAGGCTGCTGTGATTTTCTTCGGATTGGGAGTGTGACCCCAAAAATAGATTACCGATATATCTCGATTCCTATCTGCTATATCTTTTATTGTTTCTATTGAATATTTCATTTCGTCATCTCCTTTTCTCTGATTTTCATTAGTAATTTTCCGAGCATATTTTCACCCACCCATGTGTAGAGATCAACACCCCAATACGTTTCTCCCTTGCTGTTCCCGTTGATGAGAAGCCTGTTTCCTGTTTCAACCAAACGCTTCATCAGCATCGGATTCTGTTCAAACTTGGCAGTGAGGACAGACTCCATGATGCAGAGACGCTCATCCTCCCAACCGGCAGGCGGAACAACTTCTCGTCCTTTCAAAACAGCCTTGTCAGCAGAACAATCGCAGAACGCCTTGCGCTCTCGCTCATTCTCACACTTTGAGGATTGGAAGGCAGCTTCAGCATTAGAGTATTTCAGACCTTGCCAAATAAACCGACAGGCAAAGCGATTACAAAGAAAGTCATACTCTCCTTTAAATCTATCTATCGTGTCGGGGAAGTCGGCAGGACTAACCTCCTTTAACAACTCCCACACACCGGGACAGAGCATATCCGCGCATGATTCACCTGCCAACATTCGTTCCCGTACCTTAGTTGAACTTATAGAATCGGTTCCTTCCGGTTGTGGCAACAGCACGATGCGATGCAGGAATCGGGACAATTCATCATTCTTCTTCAGTGTATCTGTTATCCCTTCATTGTCTCTCGCATAGAGAATAACATTAAACATATCCAGGAAATCTCTGTGGGTGGAAAGATGTGTCAGCAAATCCAATTTGTCGGCTCCTAAGAGGAAATAAATCACAGCATCCGGATATTCTTCCTGTAATTCCATCAGCGTCGGCACGGTTCTGGCTTCGACCGTACCTATCTCCTTCTCGCAGACCATCATACGACTATCGATACACATCGACTGAAGCATTCTTACGCGCATTTCGGGTGACAGCACCACCGGTGGGTGGCAGCGACGCATCTTGCGTTTCAGATAAGCATCGCTGACAGGCACAAAGATACCCCTTCGAGCATCGAGAGCATCAATGGCATCACGCATCAACGTGTAGTGAGCTAATGTGGGTGGATTAAAACTTCCTCCCATCACCACCATTATTTTATTCTCTTTTGTCATTTCTTTCATTTATTGTATTATTGTATATCACACAGACCTACCAGTTGGTTTATATCCCAAAGTCTTCCCTTGTCTGCATTGTTACGTTTATGATGTTAACGAGGAAAAAGTAACCTGTTTTCTATCATTATTCTACTTGCAAAGTTCTTTCACGAACGGCAAGTAATTGCCTTCTGGATTGTGACTTCTGTGAGTGTTATGGTCATCCAGAATGGCAAAACTGATAAGACGGTACTTGTTCTTGAACTCAGGTTCTTCAAACACCTCGTGGAAGAGCTGGGCTA
>JBJECS010000274.1:0-7246 GCA_051871335.1 Muribaculaceae bacterium
ATAATGAGTTTGAAAGGCAAGTAGCAATACTGCTCAAAGTCTTTCTCTATCGGCGCCACGAGGTCAGATGGAAGCCATATATGCAGGTCTGACTTACGGTCGAGCATCAGCCCGAGACTTGAAACCAATGGTACAAGCCCAAAGAAATGGTCGCCATGAGCGTGGCTGATGAAAATATGGTCCATATTCGTCAGCTTGATGCTCGATTTCCATATTTGCGTCTGAGTCCCCTCGCCACAATCCACCAGAAACATTCTATCGCGCATATTTACTAATTGCGCAGTTGTCATATGTCGTGCGGTTGGCACTGCCGAACCGCAGCCTAAAATATTTATTTCAAATTTTTCCATTGTTTGCCTTAATTTAGTAATTTTCTATTTATGCATTTATAGAGCCTAAAGTAACCCCACTTCCATCACAATGTTAAAAAATCCACCTTCAAACTCATAAAAACTGCTATTTATTTGAGCGGAATTTTAAAACTTACATGAAAACCTCATTTTTTGACTCCAACCACCCCTTGTTGGCACTCCAAAGTGCATTATTTTGACTCCAAAGCCTATTTTTCAGACTCCAAAGTGCATTTTTCAGACTCTAAATCACTTCAAAAACCTTTCTCAAATTCCCATCATATCGCGATAGATATCCAGCGCCGCTGAAATCTCCTTATCATCTGACGTACAGTTGATTACAACATCGCCTGGCGACTTTATCAACGTGAAATTTATCTTATCCTGCGACAAATTCTTCTTATCATGACGCATATATGAAATCAGCTCCGGATAATCATCACACGTAATTTCATACACCCCGTAAACCTCTCTAACATAGTCCTTTAGCACATTCAGCACATTGCTCGACAGTCCTACCTGCATATGAGAAAGTATAGCCTCCACTACACACCCGTAAGCCACTGCATATCCGTGAGATACGGGATATCCATGCTTCAGAGAATGCTCCTCAAACGCATGTCCTATCGTATGTCCAAAGTTCAGCGCCTTCCTTATCCCCTTCTCCTTCGGGTCTGCCATCACTATTTCTTCCTTCACCTTCACACTTTCATCAAGCAGCTCAAGTAGCTCATTTTCAGACAGTTCCTCAACATCTTTTTGCGTCAGTCTATTGAAAATTTCACCCGATTTTATCAGTCCGTGCTTCAGCATTTCCGCATAGCCTGAGCGCCTTTCATGGCTATTTAGCGTGCTAAAAAACTTCGATGAAATCACCACCGCGTCCGCCTCACAAAAAGCTCCAACTTCGTTCTTAAAGCCACCAAAATTTATGCCCGTTTTCCCTCCAACTGCCGCATCTACAGCGGAAAGCAGCGTCGTCGGAACATTGATAAATCTTATCCCGCGCTTAAATGTTGCAGCCGCAAAGCCACCCATATCCGTAATCACTCCCCCTCCAAGGTTTATCGCAAGGCTATGTCGCGTTATACCAGCAAGTTGCATACCTTTCCATATCTCATTAAGTGAATCAATATTTTTATTTGAATCACCCGCCTTTACAGTGATTTGCGTCGCATTTTTCACAGCCTCACACTCCTCAGCAAGCCGTGGATAAACGTAAGTCGCTGTATTTACGTCTGTTATCACTACAATATTTGTTGGTGCCATTTCTGCCACCAACTCGTCGATTGTCTTGCCGACAAGGTTTGTATAGATAATCTTCTGTTCCATACTAAGTATCTGTATTTAAGTTATTTAGTAAGTATATTCTGTCATTTTTTGTGATTGTTTTATTAGTTCTGGCAGCTGTTCTGCTAATTCCTGCATTGAATCAAAAATAATATCCGCTCCCGCATCCGCTATCATTTTCTTCGGAATCGGACCCGTAGTGACTCCCACTGTGAAAACACCCGCATCAGAACCGGATTTCACACCCAATGGTGCATTCTCTATCACTATAGCTTCATTTGCCTTAACTCCCGCTAATTCCAGGGCTTTAAGGTATGGCTCGGGGTGTGGCTTTCCATGCTTTACGTCCTTAGATGTAATCATTTTATCTTCTCTGAATGCGCCGGGAAAATCACGCTCAAGTCGCTCTATCAGAGTCCTTTGCCCGGAACCTGTCACCAAAATCCTATCAATTCCGTTATCCATCAAGCACTTAAGCATCACATCCGCTCCCGGCATGATATCCACAGGCGGAAAATCTCTGAAATATTCCGTCTTTCTATGATATAACTCCTTGCATTCTTTGTCACTTACGCTCTTTCCAAATGCTCGGTCAAAAAGATAACGGATTGTCGCCGCACCGGTCATTCCCTCAAACTGATAAAATTCCTCCCTCGCACACTCCACTCCAAGCTCAGTCATCATCCTGTGCCATGCCGCAGTATGATAAATCATTGAATTATAGAGTGTTCCATCCATATCAATGAGAGCACACTTAATCTCAAAGTGCTCATTACCAGTTCGACTCAGGTAACCGGATACGCTTCTTGAAATGTCATTAGCTGCTGAAGTCATTTTTATCACTTTTCTATTTTACAATGCAAAGGTAAAAAAAGTTCCGCACATATCAAAATCGCACTATTTTTGAAATAATTGTTGCACTATTTTATCTCCTCTTTGGCATTAAAAAATCACTAAATTTTCATTAAATAATGAATAAAACACCTTTTATATTCTTAATATCATCTATATTTAAGTCTATATTGACTATTAGCTATATTATTGTTATTCAATGTTTTAACTACAATAATACACCTTTATAAATCTATATTATACTTATATGCTATTGCACGATGAAATTTTTCATCGTAACTTTGCAGCGTAAAAGTTAATTAGTGAACAAAATAAGTAGTTACATTATCTAAGGATAAAGGAGATTATCCTAACAATGAATTAGCAATAATTAGTTTTAAGGGTTAGTATTTATGTTAGAATTTAGTGTTTGTTTGTGCTAATTCATCCTTAAGATAACATCGTGTTTTATGTTAGGTTTGTTTAAGGGCGACTGCCCTAAACGTATTAGAAGCCGATTCGTGAGAATCGGTTTTAATTTTTTTATATAGCTTCTAATTGCGGCTTAGTACTTACCTTTTCAAAATACGCCAGGAATCCGGATATAGATTATTTGCGCGGTTACCAATATTTTTGGCAAATCCAAGCGACAATCCTTTGTATGTCAATAGTATATAGCCACGTGGAGTTTCTTCAGGCAACACTATCGCCTCTCTCCGCAGATATTGCAAGGCGGAATGCTCATCTAACTCAACATTGGGAAACCCTTTTGCATCTATAACGCTACATGCCATTGCAAGGGAATGCTCTGGAATGAGGTCTTTACCCTTTATTGTAGCAAGCGGTATGCCGAAATGACTAATATCCAGCGTATTTTGAAGCTTCTTAAGTGTTTGCGCATATCGCTTCGGAAAGGCAACAATCTCATTTTCAGACGTGATTTCTGCCAAATAGTCCTCTGGATTTGAGACCCAATCTAAAGCCTTTGAAACCAACGGATTAACTTTATATTTTGCATTTTTCGCATTTTGCGCTTCCTTTCTTTTGGCTGAAGGCGAAAATTCGCCACACTTCTTCACCACCGACAGAAAAAGTCCCTCTCCCCTGATGTATCCGGGGAAAAATCGATACGCAAATATCTTGCTATGGGCTTCCATATCCACCTCATTTTCAGCTATTTCTGAAGGAAGTACGGAGCCTGCGATATTCCAATCCGGATTTATGGCTATAGGAACTGATTCCGCATCAAAATTATCAAGAATAAATTTTATAACATCCTCATTCTCAGTCTGGTTAAAGGTACAAGTACTATATATGAGATACCCTCCGGGGCGAAGTGCACCCCACAGATTTTGGACTATAACTTTCTGTCTTTCAGCACATTCATTAACAAGAGCCGGTGACCATTGCGCCACAGCCTCTGGGTCTTTGCGAAACATTCCCTCGCCGGAACATGGCACATCCGCGGCAATTATATCAAATTCTTCCTTAAGTTTTGAAAATTTTCGAGTATCACCACGTGAAACAACCGTCGCGTCATATCCCCACTTGATTACATTTTCGCGTAAAATTGCTGCACGGCGGAAATCATACTCATTTGCCACAACAAGCGACCCCGTGGGCAAAGCATCTATCGCAGCTGTCGTTTTCCCTCCGGGAGCTGCGCACGCATCAAGGTATACCACCGGCGCACTATTAGCCGTTAACTGCCTGATAACGTGTGATATAAACATTGATGAAGCATCTTGTACATAGAACACCCCCTGATGCAGCTCTGGCATAAGTGTAAATAGTGGTCGCTCAGGCAAATAGAACCCAAGGTCTGAAAGCCAAGGCACCGTAGAGTCTGTTTTGAATGGCAATCGCGCCTTTTTCCTTGCATTAAGCCTCACAGAAACAGATGGTTCTGTACCTGTCAGTGCTTTCAACAACGTCTCCGCCTGTGGCAAGCCGAGAGATTGTATTTGCTCAATGAATTTCTCGCTAATCATGGTGCAAAGTTAAGGAAAAATGGCGAGAAATAAAAAATCACTCGCGACTTAATCTCATCACGAGTGACTTAAAAACATTACAGCTCAATGCTGTTTATTACATCTATGGCAGAGCTTCCTTCCTTAATAGCCTTGACAACTTCAAAGATTCTGTCGCTCCAGCCGGATATTATGTAAACGTCACCTTTGTCAACTCTGAGAGGCATTTGCCCATAACCTACTAAGTCAAAGAGATATAACTCCGCTTTAGGAGCAATGGTTTTATACTGTTTCCAGTAGTCTGAAAATGTGTGTCCTGTACCCATGCTGTTCCACATCTGGCAGTCTGTAAACATCATTACCTTGTCCACAACAACACGATTTTCCACCAGCCATTTCAACACCTCAAAGCCATTGGTTGAATACCCTACTTCACCATTGCGACGTTCCATTTCTGAAACCGCAGAAAGAATTTCACCACGTGGAAAATCGAGGACTTTCCATATGTCACCAAATATGCCGGTAACGACCTTTTCGCAGCGGACACGCAGCAACATCGCAAGGACAATTCCCACATCGTAGCAGCGGACACTACTGCGATTGCTTATAGGGCTATACATTGAACCAGAAACGTCGCAAGCCATGAGCAAACGAGTGTCTTCTCCAAAGCCTTCTATATTTGCCGCACTTGACTTCATTGCGGATTCAAGCGAAGCAAGCATAGTGCTGATTTTCTGCCTTTTAAGTGTCTCTCGGTTTGCACCGCCAAAGATTGTCGCTAATGAAAATTTTGCCGGCTCGTTACATATAGTCTTTCCGTAATTATCCAGCTCTCTGTAAGCGGAAAAGAAACGGAATGGCAACTGCTTTGAGTTTAACACACTTTTCTCGTCAGACAAATAGTCGCAAACGTGCTTTACATCCTCAATATCAACATCCGCCTGGAGAATGTTGCGTAGATTACGGAGCAATGCCATATATCCAACCTTATTACTGCGAATAAGCTCTGTCCACTTTTCTCTGTATGCTGTTTCACGCTCTAAGTCACTGCCAAAATCTCGCTCTCCCAGGGCAGAAAGCTCTGTCTCCCAGGTATATGGAGTATCGAGCGTATCTGACACTATCTTGTCGAATATCGCCTGCTGAGCATCATCTTTGGGCTTAGGGTGAACTATGAAAAGCGCATCACGCAGCTTAATGCCTGAACTGGTGCGATTGTATTTTGCAAACTGATATTCATCAAATTTGTTAAATGCACGCTGTAGCCCGGCCTGTATCTGGTGTGATAGTTTGCCAAGCTTTTTGATGCCCGTCGCTCCATTTATAAGGGCATAGCAGTTAAGGAGTTCCATGATTTCGTCCGCGCGGTTCACTACTCGCTCAATGGTGTGAGCCACGAGGTCATCACCATTGTGAACCCTTGCAAGTGCGACTACGAGTAGCAATGGCACGCTGCGAAGCTGCATCTTGGTACGCGCATACACAGCCAGCCTTGCCACAAATTCCGGTGACACTTTGCTTACGAGTGATATTATACGATTAATCCTTTCATCTACTTTCTCATAAAAAGAGTCTGACAGCGCAGTAGTGACAACCGCTGTGTATAGCTCCATTTCAGGAGTAAGCAAATAAGCCTTTTCGCCTTCATGGTTTACTGTTTCCATGCTCTGGTTTAATAGTGAATCAAATTTCATAGTTTTTTTTAATTATAAGTTAATAAAAAAGGGTGAAAGCAACAGGCGCAACGTGACCTATACTGCATTCTGCCAACTGAACTACGGTACACAAGGTACCGGCCGGACTCGAACCGACGACCTCAGTCGTGTAACGAAGTAACACACTGCTACGGCATTTCACCCAATATTTCAAAAAAAGGTCAAGAACTATTGGCTCATGGAAAGAAACACATAAATTCAAGATTACGAAGTATTCCCATGATACGGCATCCTGACCGTTTTCCTTGTTTCTATTATATCAATTTTCTCTGTTATTATCGTTTTACGGTGCAAAATTACGACACCGCTACGCAGCCTATTTGCGTAGCAAGAATTTTTTCTGTTTTTTTCGTTTTTTTTGCTAACTATTTTACAAACAGCAAATTTACATAACCAGAGCATGATTCATCGAGTGTTCTTAATGATATCATTCTGCAAAATATACACAAAAAAAGGCGTATCCTCCTCAGATACACCTTTTTCGTAAATATGTGTGGAATATTTTATTTTGCGTCAGCTTCAGGAGCAGGAACTTCAAAATCAACTACTTCAACTTCGAAAACAAGTGTTTCATTTGGCTTGATACCGCCCTGTGGCTGTCCGCCCTCGCCATAGCCGAGGTTTCCTGGGATGTAAAGTATCGCTTTGCCACCCTTGCCGAGTAGCTTGAGACCCTCTGAGAAACCGGCAACAACACGGTCAACGTTAAATTCTATTGCTTCACCCTTTGAGTTGTCAAATTCAGAGCCGTCGATGTGCTTGCCAACATATATGACCTTTACATTGCTTCCGTCTGCTACCTTTTCGCCCTCACCTTCAGCAAGAATTTTGTAAGAAAGACCGCTTTCAGAAGTCATAATAGCACTGTCTTCAGCCTTCAGCTTTGCGACATATTCTTTGCCTTCTGCAAGGTTTTTCTCTGCCTCAGCTTTAGCTCTTGCTTCCTCTGCTGCACGGATTTTCTTCTGGAGGGTATCGTTAAGTGCCTGGAACTTCATGTAAAGGGCCTGAATATCAAGAGAATCTTTGTATGCCTTTGATGCAATTTCGGCAATCTTTGCAGGATTAACCTTTACACCGGACTTACCCC
>JBJECS010000275.1:0-7238 GCA_051871335.1 Muribaculaceae bacterium
CATTAAATCATACGCCGGCGAAAGTCTATAATCTTGACCCTCTTTTATCAGTGAAAAATTCTTCAGATGTGCATCTCCATTGCCATATATATAATTAAACACTACTATCGTAAAAAATCTTTCCATATCCACTTTCCACGCAGAGACATTTCCCCGTATCGCTCGGGCTATATCTTCATAGCTGCCGCGATACTTATGCAACACTCCACCTATTTGCTCATTTCTTCCCACCACAGACGAAAAATCTTCCATCTGAAATTTACTCCCATCTTCCAAAATGTCAAAACGTCTCGTGATATATATAATTTGATTTTTTGGCGTGAAGCATAATCCATTCGCTGCCGTTTTAATACCATATATTTGTGAAGCTATCTGCATTGTCAGATGTTCATTTGCCGGCAGCTGTTTCCGGTTCTGCAAACTATTGTCCCATGGGGCTGGTTTCAAAATATGAGTAGACCGTTCATCTTCTTTTGATAATCTTATCTTACCGTTTTCTATTATTGCTGGAAACTTTTCTTGCACTCCTGAGACAGACATTCGATGCATTGCATCTAATACATCTTTTGTTAGCCTGTACTCATCTATTTCAAAATCCAATAAAGGGCTTACCCTTATCCCATCATAAAGAGATTTTATCCCTTTAGGGCTATAGTTTGAATAACCCTCAGAAAGCGTTGATGGACAAATGTTATTTCTCATCATTTCTCACTTTATGTACATTTACTGCGCCTATGAAATCCTTATCTGCCATCAATTCTAATATGCCAAACAAGTCTGACTCATCTATCTTATAATATCTACAAAGCTGACGCCGGTTCCCTCCTTCCGGCAACATATTCGCAAAGACTGAAAATAAATATTTCTCTTCATATGCCTGCTGACGCTTTGGCAGACGTACTGACACTGCCGGAAATTCAGACTTCAAATATTCATCGTCGTACTTGAATATATATCCGTTGCTCGGACTCCTTTCTATCAGTAGCCCGGCCTTTACATCATTAAAATAGACCTCTAATTCTCGCATAAACCATCATCTTTTACTGTCTGTTTGACACAATACTTTATTTCAAGACCCAAGACATCAAGTATTTTCAATATTGTTGAGAGCGAAGGGTTCCCTTTGCCTCGCTCTATATCCTTTATCGTAGATATACTCACCATTCCCATCTCAGACAAGTCTTGCTGAGATATATTCAAGTACTCTCGCCGTGATTTCATTTCTTTACCCAAGTCCATAGTCTATTATATCATACTTCTACTGCAAAGTTACGTCTTTTTTAGCATAAAAACAAATAAAAGTATGATAAATCGTACTTTTACCTGCTATATCCCTCAGCTTCCGCTTTCAAAATTTGAGACCGCTCCGGCATCTCTGCCACAGCGGTCTCTCTGTTACACTTATATTCATAGTTAATGCACATTTTACCAATATATCAAGGAGAATATGCAATTTCTTTCTCACTTCAGAAACACCGGCTTTTCACTTACACAGCATAAAAGCTTGGCTCTCCTGATTACATCGCAAAATTACCCCAAATAGCACAAAACGAATGTCACTCAAGTGACAAAAAATATCACTCCAGTGACTTTTTACCTCATTTACAACATTTTTTGGCGTTACTATCACCATATTTGGCGGCTAACTGAAAAATAATTCATATCTTTGCAAAGACGAAATCTTATCTCATCATGAAAAAACTGCTTTTCTCCCTCATTGCGATAGCTACGGCTATCGGTATTCGCGCCCAAGAACTGAAATACGACTGGGGCGTAGCAGACACTGTTGAGTCATATACTGTAGGTCCTGGCATGAAATACACAAAGGTCATTTATCCACAAAAGCCCGTTATCGTTTGGTTCGTTGAAGTTGACCTCACAAACCCTTACGCTAAAATTGAGCAAGCACAGAGCCGCCACCAGGTGCCCGACGTACTTCGATGGGACGTTATGACTCATTACCGCGAAAATTCCCGCCCGGGACACCAGGTCAAAGTCGCTTGGAACCACGACTTTTTCAGCTACGACGACGGTATTTGCATCGGGCTAAACATCTGCGAAGGAGAAGTCACTTACACCAAATGGGGACGCTCTATCCTCGCTATCACTGACGAAGGAAAAGCGGAAGTTTTCCTACCGGACCTTAACTCTTTCATCACTACACAAGACAGAACTAACATCACCATCGACATCTATAACGCTCCCGCATCAGGTGTAAAAGCGGATTGCACGATTTTCAACAGTCTCAACGGCACTGAACTCTCTGCCGACGGCGACTATATCGCAATCAAGCCTCTCAACAAATGGAGAGTTAACGGTGACCCTATCAAATGTCTGGTCACAGCTATATCAACAACTCCTATACAGACCGCTGAAGACCAATACGTCATCTTCCTACAGGGAGGTAAACGCGGAGCCCTCGATGGACATATCGCTGTTGGCGAAACTCTTACCATCACTCAGACTTTTAGCACTCCCGGCTGGGGAAATGCGCCACAGAACATTCTCAACGCCTTTCATGGCTATCCAAGCATAGTCCATGATGGTGTCTTGCACGATGGTGAGTTTAACAACTTTGAAAACGGTCGAGAATATGAGCTTTCAAGCCGTGTCATGGCTGGTATCTCGCAAGACAAAACTAAGCTTTATATAGCCACCACCGAGCTTTCAAGCCAAAGTGCTGGAGTTGACTGTATCGAGCTATCCGCTTGGATGGTTGAGCGGGGTGCTTGGGATGTGGTAAACTTCGACAGCGGTGGCAGCGCTGCTATAGTTATTGACGAAAAAATGCTGAACTTGCCCGGGCGTGGCTCTATACGTCCTGTCGTTGACGCTGCGCTCGCTATCTCTCTCGCACCGGAAGACAAAAACATGCACCACCTCACTTTCTGCCTCCCATCTATTTCGCCAATGGTCATTTCCCGCACTCCTCTCCGCGTTTTGTCTTTCAACCAATACGACGAAGTCTTGGACAGCGACCTGCAGGGATGCTCATTTACCGTTGAGCCGGAATCAATGGGATATGTCGACGACGAAGCCATTTTTCACGCATCTGAAGTCGCTGGCAGCGGAAAGATTATTGCACGCTACGCCGACTTCACCGCAGAACTTGCTGTAAACACTATCGGCGTCACTGAAGTGAAGCCTGATTTCTCTGCGCTACTCGTCGACGACACGCCAAGACAAATCGGCGGAATTTATGGTGTGATGGAAACAGGTAAAGTTGGCGTTGATGTCGGTGCTTTTGCTTGGACTTCCTCGCCTGAAGGTTTCGTTGACATTACACCAGACGGTATTATCACAGGTTTGCAGGAAGGCGAAACCACTGTCTCCGGTAGTATTGGAGACGTAAGTTTCAGCTTCCCGGTCACTGTTCAAATAGTCCCTCAGCATTTCGCTGTCGTTGAGCAATTTAGCAATATTGAAACCGGCGATTTCAAAGCTTCTTTCTCCTCTGCCGTAAAAAACAAAGTTATTGACTATAACTCTCTCCCTACAGGCTGGACAAGCGGTGTAAACATCAGCTTTGACCTCACCACAGGACGAGGCTCTTACGTCAAATTCTCTCCTAAACGAACATTCTACTCGCTCCCGGATGCCATGACTCTTAAGGTTTTCGATAGCCCTGACATAATGACAACTATCACATTCCAGTTTATTGATGCCATGGGGCAGCGTTTTAACCTCACTGCTGAGGACTTGGAAGCCGGCGACAATGTTTATCGCGTCGACTTCAAGGATAATGAAGAAGCTTTCGCCCTTTATCGCTACCCGATTACACTTCAGACTATGACTCTAAACCTCACCGGTACTGCCGTTGACGGCTGCAACCTCGCCATCGGAGACCTCACCGCAATTTATCCCGGATTTGCTGGTGTTGATACTATTATTTCCGACTCGCTTGCTCCGGATAAGCTTGATGCTAAGGTTCTTGGCGAGCAGATTGTCGTAAATCACAGCGAATCTGTAAAAAGCATCACAATCTTTAACTCTGCCGGAATTGCTGTCGCTTCTGATAAAACCAATGGCGAGAACTACACTGTAATAGACGCAAAATGTCTTCCTTTAGGAATATATTTTGTCACTGCATACGGCAATAATTCATGCCAGACAGCTAAAATCTTGATAAAATAATACAAAACCAATATAAAAATGAAAGTAATAAACTTTGCAGAGGAATACTCCCTCATCAGCCAATACATGACTGAGCTCCGCGACGTGAATATGCAGGGCGACATGCTCCGTTTTCGCCACAACCTTCAGCGAATAGGTGAAATAATGGCGTATGAAATCAGCAAGACCATTGATTACAAGGACATTGACATCACTACGCCTCTTGCCGACATGAAGTCTAAGGTTATCGACTCTAAAGTCGTACTCGCTACCATTTTCCGCGCCGGGCTCCCATTCCACCAAGGGTTCCTTAACTACTTCGACCATGCCGAAAACGCTTTCGTTTCTGCCTACCGTAAATATAAGGAAAAAGAAAATTTCGACATCTGCATTGAATACCTCGCATCTCCTCGTCTCGACGGTAAGACGCTTATCATCGCCGACCCTATGCTTGCCACTGGCGCTTCTATGGAGCTAAGCTACCGCGCTCTTATCACCAAGGGTAACCCCGCACACATTCACGTCTGCTCTGTTATCGCTTCTCAGCAGGCTGTAGACTATATTCGACGCACTTTCCCTGAAGACAAGACTACCGTCTGGCTCGGCGCCGTTGACCCTGAAATAAACGCTCACAGCTACATAGTTCCGGGACTCGGTGATGCTGGCGACCTCGCCTATGGCATTAAGGAATAGTTAAGTGCCTTTTTCACCAACGCTTCTGACGCATCCATATTATTCCAAACTTTATACAAAAAAGACAAACGACATTTCTAACATAATAAACAATTTTTCACTATGAAAAGAAACTTATTTCTGTCATTGCTCATGCTACTGGCGACTACCGTCTCCGGTGCTAATGCTATTGACACATACACTAATGCTGTAATCAATAACGACGCTCCTGACCCTTCTGTCGTTCGCGGACCTGATGGCGCTTACTATCTCTACGCTACCGGTGCTGTCGGTTACAAATCTTACAACCTCGCCGACTGGACTTCCATGGGATGGATTTTCAACAACGATACTGACCCTACTGAAGCTCGCATCGGGCTTCCTGGAGGAGTATGGGCGTGCGATATTAACTATATCAACGGTAAGTATGTCCTCTATTTCGCTAAGTCTGTCTGGGGCGGTGAATGGACTTGCGGTATCGGCGTTGCTGTCAGCGACACTCCGCAGGGTCCTTTCCATTCTGCAAAACGTCTCTTCAATAGTAGCGAAATTGGCGTTCAAAATTCTATTGACCCATTTTACATCGAAGACGGCGGCAAAAAATACCTCTTCTGGGGAAGTTTCCGCGGTATTTACGGCATTCAGCTTTCCGACGACGGCCTAAGCCTCGCTTCAGGTGCTTCTAAACAGAAAATTGCCGGCACTTACATCGAAGGCACTTGCATTCACAAGCGCGGTGGATACTATTACCTTATAGGTAGTGGTGGCACTTGCTGCGAAGGTCTTAACAGTACATATCACCTCGTCGTTGCTCGTTCTACAAGCCTTTTCGGACCTTATTACAACAAATCCGGAACTTCTGCTCTTAACAACGGTTTCTCAACTATCCTAACAGGCAACAGCCGTGTGAAAGGTCCGGGACACTGCTCGGAAATCATTCAAGACGACGCAGGTAACGATTGGATGGTTTACCATGGCTACGACGTAAATAATGAGTCCGCCGGTCGTAAATGCTATCTTGAACGCGTAACTTGGGACGCTAACGGATGGCCTGTTCTTGGCAGCGGAACGCCTTGCGCTTCTGGAACCAAGCCGAAAATAAACAACATCTCCGGCGGTATGCAGGAAAAGTGGAACTTCTCTGAAAAACGCGGCACTAAGACGCAAAAAGGTTGGGATGCTTCTAAAATCCGCAATTTCTGCTATCAAAACGGTAAATTATACTGTGTTTACAATCACGAGTCTATCAAAGTAATAAACGCTCAGACAGGTGAAGACCTCGGTAATCTGAATGAAACTGACATCGTTTCTGGTGGTACTTATAAATTCTGCGACGTCAAGTGTTTCAACGGACACATTGTCGCTTGCAACCTTGCTAAAGAAGGCGAAGAACTCCGCATTTATGCTTGGGACGACGACAATTCCGCTCCTTACCTCCTTTTCTCTACTACAGACATGAGCGGACTCCCAAGGCTTGGTGACTGTCTGGAAATCGCTCCCGACAGCAACTGGGATTCTAATCTTTGGCTTAATTTTGCCGGTACTGCCGACGCACAATCTAAAATCGTTGAGTTCAACCGTAACGGCGAGGGAACTTGGATTCGTAAGGTACTTACTCTCACCACCGACGGCTCTACCGCTTTCAGTGCCGGTGCCACAGTTCGCTCTTATCCTAAGGGTGGTGTTTGGTGGGTCGATGGACTCACTTGCCCGCCTTCTTTCTTCCAGTTTGATAGCGGATACACTCTTAAGCGAACCATTGAAGTCTCCACTGGTGAAACTTGGGGCTCTTCTCACCACGAATTTTATTTCAAAGGCAGAAAATACACTGCTAACCTTAAATTCAACGACCGCACTTCCGGCGACTCAAACTCTACTTTCAAGGGTGGACGCATGAGGCTTATCATCGACGACTCTGGCAATTTCAATTCCACTTCTTCTGTCGGTGAATGGCCTTCTGACGGGCTCGGTAATGACAGCCGAAACACTAACGGTACTGGCGACGTAATGATTAATACCGACGGTCAGAATTACATCGAGGCGTGGGTTTGCTCTACCACTCACGGTATGGCTTATTATACTTACGGGAATCCGCCTGCTAATAGCCCTGAGCCTATTCTCCCTCTTGGTTCTTACATCATTCCAAGTTCTAAATCTCTTGAATTAGAGACGTTTAGCACAGGACACGCTGAAAAGACCATTTCCATTTCCGCCACTTCTCTCTCTGCGGCTATCACAGCATCGCTCTCCGGCGACCATTCTCAATATTTCAGCCTTTCCACTGAAAATCTCCCCGCTGAGGGCGGCTCTATAACCGTTTCTTACGACCCAACTGAAATCGGCACTCACACAGCTACTATCACTCTCTCTTCTGAAGGCGCAGACAACGTAACCGTCGCTCTGAAGGGTACTGCTAAGGCTCCTACCAAGTTCGACGACAACATCACTGAACT
>JBJECS010000276.1:0-7233 GCA_051871335.1 Muribaculaceae bacterium
AATTGAGTTCTTCAAAAGAATTTACTAATTTTGCACTTGCCACTTGACTCTACATCAACAGTTTCCATCATTTTTTTCTTGCTCATTTCAAAAACATTACCTATATTTGCAGAAACAAAACACTGAAGACTATGCCGGAATTATTTAGATTTTACGGTTTTCTATTTTTCTTTTATTCACGTGAACAGAACCTATCCATGTCCATGTAGAAGGTGATGTAGGATTAGCCATATTCGATTACAATGAGGCATCTGATGCTTTTGAAATAAGAGAGAAAAAGAATATTAAAAACAACGACCTTAAAAGGATTGTTGAAGTCATTTCAGAAAACAAGGACATAATCATTAAACGTTGGAAAGAACATTTTAATACTTATGACAGAAACAGTTAAAATTTACTTCGATGGCGCGTCTATCGTAGGCGTTGACCAAAATGGGGATACTCACAGACAGTCTCTTTTATGGTATCCAAATTTGATGTCCGCTACTGAAGAGCAACGGATGCAATACGTGTTTGGACTTGATGGAATCCATTGGAGAGACCTTGATGAAGATGTGAGTTTTGAAAGTTTCTTTTATGATGATGCCGAGCCTTCTGCTCTGCAAAAGTTTTTCTTGACTCATCCCGAAATAAACATTTCCGGATTTGCCAAAAGGGTCGGTATTTGTCCTTCGTTGTTGAACAATTTCATAAAAGGCTTTAAGACTCCTTCAAAAGAACAGGAGTTTCAAATCCTACAAAATATACGTAATCTTGGTCGCGAAATGGCTCAAGCTTAAATTTATGACAGACTACCGCGAATACGATAACGACCCTGTAGACGACTCCTGGACTGACTACGACTACTCCCTCAACACAGGGGAGGACACCGGTGACGACTATGCATACGACAACGGCACACCATACTACGGCTCTTTCGGTCAGCCATGCGAAAACAAAAAAGACAACAAGCCTTTTTCTCTCAAAAAATACATCATCCGCAAACTTAAAGAGAGTATTCCACCCATCCTTGCAGTCATGGCATTAGTACTTAGCTGCGTTTTGCTCTATTGGTTCCTCATTTTCCTTAACTATCTTTGCAGTTTTCTTGTCTAAAGCCCCTGAAAACATGTTATAAAACATATTTTTAAAGAAAATGGCTAAAAATTACCTTTATTAATAAAAATTTTTAGAAAATATTTTGTTATTAATAAATTTTGCCTTACCTTTGCATCAGAATCCTGAAACAAACCTAAAGCAAAAGTATTATTAACCAAAATGTTACTAAAATTAATACATAGATTTTGCATACTTTGTGCTGTCACTATGATATCTGTTTTCACTGCGAAAGGCTCTGAAAATGAGTACGATGTCATAATAATAGGCGGTGGCGCATCAGGTGTATCAGCGGCAGTTCAGGCAAGCAGGCTTGGTGCGAGTGTTTTGCTCGCAGTGCCTACGGAATGGATTGGCGGAATGCTGACGGCGGCGGGAGTTAGCGCAATAGACGGCAACTACAACCTCCGCGCAGGCTTTTGGGGCGAATTTTATGACGAATTAGTGAATTATTACGGCAGCGAAGAGGCGATGAAGACCGGCTGGGTAAGCAACGTTCAGTTTGAGCCTCACGTTGGCGAACAAATCCTTGAAAATATTATTTCTCAGCAAAAAAATGTAAGACTTTTGCGAACAGCCACACTGGTTTCGATTGAGAAAGTAGGTGGATTGTGGGTTTGCATAATTAACGATGGGGATGGAACGTTTGAATTCTTGTCGAAAGTTTTGATTGACGCCACTGAGCTCGGCGACGTTGCCGCACTTCTTGGCTGCACTTTCGATATCGGTATGGAAAGCCGGAATGCTACCGGCGAGGATATTGCGCCCGAGACGGGTAACGGTATCATACAGGATTTGACGTATGTGGCTGTGCTCAAGGACTATGGCACTATACAGACTTTGAGCAAGCCACATTCGTACAAACCTGAAAACTATTCTTGCTGCTGCATTAATGACAACTGCACTAACCCCTCCGAACCCGACAGAATGTGGGAGCCGGAGAAGATGCTAACTTACGGCAAACTTCCCGGCGTAAAATATATGATTAACTGGCCTATTGAGGGTAACGACTACTACTTGAACATTATAAACATGAGCCCGAGTGAACGAGACGATGCACTGCAAGCCGCAAAGGATTTCACCCGTGGTTTTGTATATTTCATGAATACCGAGTTAGGCATGAACACGCTGAATTTTGCCGACGACGAATTTCCCACAGCAGACAGCCTGCCTATGATTCCATATCACAGGGAAAGCAGACGACTACACGGCAAGGTTCGCTTCACTCTTCCTCACATCACAGAGCCTTATTCACAGGCTCAGCCGCTTTACCGCACAGCTATCGCTGTGGGAGACTATCCTGTAGACCATCATCACGCACGCTATACCGGCAACGAAGAATTGCCTAACCTATATTTTCACCCGGCTCCATCGTTTGGACTGCCACTGGGCGTAATGCTACCGGAGAGCGGAAACCCGTCAAACCTGATTGTGGCTGAAAAATCAATTTCAGTGTCAAATATAGTGAATGGCACCACTCGCCTGCAGCCTGTAGTTCTTCAGATTGGCACTGCTGCCGGGGCGATTGCAGCACTTGCTGCTCGGCATGGATGCGATGTATCAGACGTGAGCGTAAGAGAAGTGCAAAACGCGGTGCTTGATGCCGGCGGATACCTTCTCCCATACCTCGACGTAGACAAAACTCACCCTCGATTTAAGGCTTATCAGAGAATTGGCGCAACAGGCATTCTCCGAGGAGTAGGAAAAAACGAAGGTTGGAGCAACCAGACATGGCTTTATGCCGACTCTACACTCTATTTTGACGACCTCGCCGGGCTGAGCGAATACTACGTCGTCCATAACCTTGAACTAAGACACGAAGCAGTCACGCTAAGTGCGCTTCATAGCCTCGTGGAAGACATAAATCTCTGCGTGGGACGAAAAAATCTCCAGCAAGACTGGGATTTTGCACTTTCAGAAGCCGGAATTACAGATGACGACGATTATGTGCTGACCAGAGGCGACTTTGCCGTGATTATCAACTCCATTTTCCAGCCGTTCAACCGTCCGGTTAACATTGAAGGAAAATTAAAACAAAAATCACTTGACTAAAAATAACATTAAATACTAAATATAACGCCATGACAGACCGCAGACAATTCTTAAAAGACCTCGCAGTGATAGGTGCAGCTGCTGTTGCAGCACCTGCTGTAATGGGCTCTACACGTGACGAACTCACCGACGAGCAGAAAGCGAAAATCGCAGCTAACGCCGACAACGACTCTTTCTGGCTCGTAGAAAAAAACAAAGGATTAAAAATCACAGGTACTTTCCTCGACGAAATCTCTCACGACATCCCTCACCAGAACTGGGGCGTGAAAGAATGGGATATGGACTTTCAGCACATGAAAGCCATCGGCATTGACACAGTCATCATGATTCGCTCAGGATACCGCAAATTCATCACTTTCGACTCTCCTTACCTTCTCAAAAAAGGCTGCTACCGCCCTTCACAAGACCTGCTCGAGATGTTCCTGACACTTGCAGATAAATACGACATGAAATTCTATTTCGGTCTTTACGACTCAGGTCGCTACTGGGATACAGGCGATATGACATGGGAGATTGAAGACAATAGATATGTGATAGACGAAGTTTGGCAAAACTACGGTAGCCGACACAAGAGCTTCCAGGGCTGGTATATCAGCGGTGAAATCAGCCGTGCCACCAAGGGCGCTATCGGTGCTTTCCATGCTCTCGGAAAACAGTGTAAAGACGTTTCCGGCGGGCTCCCTACTTTCATCTCACCTTGGATTGACGGAAAGAAAGCAGTAATGGCTTCAGGCGGAGAACTTACCCGCGACGACGCTGTCTCAGTACAACAGCACGAAAGGGAATGGGACGAGATTTTCGACGGCATTCACGACGTTGTAGACGCTTGCGCATTCCAAGACGGACACATCGACTACGACGAGCTTGACGCTTTCTTTGAAGTAAACAAGCGTCTCGCTGACAAATACGGCATGCAGTGCTGGACAAACGCCGAGTCTTTCGACCGCGACATGCCTATCCGCTTCTTCCCTATTAAGTTTGACAAACTGCGCTTGAAACTCGAAGCTGCCGCTCGCGCAGGATACGATAAGGCTATCACTTTCGAGTTCAGCCACTTTATGAGCCCACAGTCTGCTTATATCCAGGCAGGACATCTATACGACCGCTATCGCGACTATTTTGGAATCTGATAGACAATCGGGCAGACCCCTCAAAAAAGAAAAAAATGAAGCAATATAATTTCGCATATCTCATTTTCCTCTCGTTTGTTGCAGCACTTGGCGGCTTCCTATTCGGCTACGACACAGCCGTCATTTCAGGCACCACCAATATGGTAGCTGCGCAATTCAGCCTCGACACCATATCACTTGGATGGTATGTCGGTTGTGCATTAATCGGCTCTATATGCGGAGTACTTGCCGCAGGAGTCATGGGCGACTATCTCGGACGCAAAAATTCCATGATAATTGCCGCAGTGCTCTTCACAGTTTCAGCCGCCGGATGTGCCATTTGCCAAGACTTTGACCAGCTCGTCATATACCGCATCATTGGCGGTGTAGGCATAGGCATCGCCTCTATCATCTGCCCGCTTTACATCAGCGAGCTTGCCGTAGCGGAATACCGCGGAAGGCTCGTCAGCTGTTACCAGCTCGCAATCACAATAGGCTTCCTTGGCGCATATCTCGTAAACTTCGGGCTTCTGAACCATTCACAGACCGCTATTGCAGGCAGCAGCCTGTTCGACAAGGTCTTCGTCAGCGAAGTTTGGCGCGGAATGCTCGGCATGGAAACCATCCCGGCTCTACTTTTCTTCCTCGTGATATTCATTATCCCTGAGAGTCCGCGCTGGCAGATACTCCGAGGCAAGGTAAACGCTGCTCGCGCTACTCTTTCTCGCGTTTATCTCATCCCGGGCGAGGCAGACCACCAGATTGCCGAGTCACAGAAAGTAAGTGGAAAGACGGAGGGAGGAGAAATTAAAATGTTATTCTCACCCGGAATTTTCAAGGCTTTGCTTATCGGTGTAGGCATCGCAATTCTCGGACAATTCATGGGCGTAAACGCTGTCCTTTACTATGGACCGAAGATTTTTGAAGACGCAGGACTGTCCGGCGGCGACTCCCTCTTCTACCAGGTAATGATAGGACTCGTAAACACCATCACCACCATCATTGCGCTCGCCATCATCGACAAGGTTGGTCGAAAGAAGCTCATTTACTGGGGAGTAGGAGGTATGATAATATCACTTCTGCTGATAGCGTTCTACTTCACTTTCGGAGCAAGCCTCGGCATTTCCAGCCTGTTCCTTCTCGTATTCTTCCTCGCATACATCTTCTGCTGCGCTATTTCCATCTGCGCAGTAGTCTGGGTTATCCTCAGCGAGATGTATCCGGTAAAAGTTCGCGGCATCGCCATGAGCATCGCAGGACTGGCTTTGTGGATTGGCACATACCTCATCGGACAGCTCACTCCTTGGTTGCTGCAGGCTGCTACTCCTGCCGGCACGTTTATCATCTTCGCTGTTATGTGCGTGCCATACGTACTAATCATGTGGAAGCTCGTTCCGGAAACCACAGGTAAGACTCTCGAGGAAATTGAGCAATATTGGACTAAGAAGAAATAATATAATATTCTAAATACATAATTACTAATTAAAAACTAAACTATGGAGGATTTTAAAAAATTAGCACAGCAATACAAGTCTGAGCTTTTAGACTCCGTATTACCATTCTGGCTCGAAAAATCCCAAGACAAGGAATTTGGAGGCTTCTTCACCTGCCTTGACCGTAAAGGCGAGGTTTTCGACACCGACAAATTCATTTGGCTGCAGGGACGAGAAGTGTGGATGTTCTCTATGCTTTACAATAAGGTTGAACACCGTCAGGAATGGCTCGACGCTGCAATTCAGGGTGGTGAATTTCTGAAAAAGTATGGACACGACGGCAATTACAACTGGTATTTTTCTCTCACTCGTGAAGGGAAACCGCTCATTGAGCCATACAACATCTTCTCTTACACTTTCGCCACTATGGCTTTCGGACAGCTCAGCATCGCCACAGGAAATAAAGAGTATGCCGAAATCGCCAAAAAGACTTTTGACATAATTCTCTCTAAGGTCGATAACCCTAAAGGTAAGTGGAACAAGGCACATCCGGGCACTCGCTCACTGAAAAATTTCGCCTTGCCTATGATTTTGTGCAATCTCGCACTGGAAATCGAACCGCTCCTCGACCCTGAATTTATGCAGAAGTCTATCGACGTTTGTATTCATGAGGTGATGGATGTTTTCCGTCGTCCTGAGCTTGGCGGACTCGTTGTGGAAAACGTGGCTGAAGATGGTAGCCTCGTAGACTGCATGGACGGACGTCACATGAACCCGGGACACGCTATCGAGGCTATGTGGTTCATCATGGACCTCGGCAAGCGTCTTAATCGCCCTGAACTAATTGAACAGGCTAAGGAAACAGCACTGAAAATGGCTGAATATGGCTGGGATAAGGAATACGGTGGTATTTTCTACTTCATGGACCTGCACGGACACCCCACACAGGAACTCGAATGGGACCAGAAGCTATGGTGGGTACACATCGAGACTCTTATCACCATGATAAAGGGCTATCAGCTCACTCGCGACGAGCGTTGCCTCGAGTGGTTTAAGAAAATCCATGAATACACTTGGGAGCATTTCAAGGACAAAGAATACCCCGAATGGTTTGGATACCTCAACCGCCGCGGCGAAGTTTTGCTCGAGCTCAAGGGCGGAAAGTGGAAAGGCTGTTTCCACGTCCCAAGAGGTCTTTTCCAGGTATGGCGTATTTTGGAAACATTATAACATTCAATAACATAAAATTTACTTATTTGTTCTATGGAGTATAACTCAAAATCAAACGTGAGCACATTCCGCCGCATTATGCTGGCGCTCGCGCTCGTATTGGCATTGCCATTCTATGGTGTTGCTCAAAATGTGATTTCGGGTACTGTAACCGATGAACAGGGAGAACCTCTTATTGGTGTTTCAGTATTGGTTAAAGAGTCCAAGGCTGGTGTTAGCACCGATATTGACGGTAACTACTCAGTGAAAGCCAACAAAGGACAGACACTGATGTTCTCTTATATCGGAATGGTTTCCCAGGAAATTAAGGTTGA
>JBJECS010000277.1:0-7229 GCA_051871335.1 Muribaculaceae bacterium
TAATTATTATTTACCTAATTATCAAACTTTTATAATTAATTTTGTAAAAATCAAGGTGAATAACATCTACTTTTCTGATAAAATCAAGGGGAATAATAGCCTGATTTTTGTAAAAATCAAGGGGAATGATAGGCAATAAAAAAGCCGGAGCCACCCCGTGATATTTTAGGACCGCATGAGAAAAAGCAAATTGCGACAACGACCACGGCCTCGGGAGTGACTCCGGCAAAAATATGTTTTCCTGATTAGAGAAATCTAAAGGGGTTCATTTAGGGGGTGATATTTGTGCAATTACTCATAATGCAACCCCCAAATGATACTTTTCTAATGTTGCATTTTCAATTATTCACCATATTCGTATCACTACGATTTAATCTTTATTTAGCACCGCCGCCGAGAGCGTTGTAAAGAGAAATTACCGACTGAATTTCGGCGAAGCGGTTAGCAGTCTGATTTAGTTGTGCAGAGAGGAAAGTCTGCTGTGCGTTAAGCACCTCGATGTAAGTGGCATTACCATATTCCATGAGCAACATGGTGTTTTTATATGCCTTATCAAGATTTTCCACCTGTGACGCATAAAGGTCAGCCTTAGCCTTTGCTGTCTGATAAGCCTTGAGAGCGTCGTTTACCTCAACACCAGCATTAAGGAGCGTCTGTGTAAACTGTAGTTCAGCTTCTTCCTGCTGAGCCTTAGCGATTTTGAGCTGAGCATTGAGTTGTCCACGCGCAAAGAGAGGCTGAGTGAGTGAAGCGACGGCAGAAGCGAGAATTTTCGCCGGGTTTTGTATTCCGATGCCGGAATTATTGGTCCAGCCAACGCTTCCGCTAAGGGTGAGGGACGGATAGAAAGAGCTGCGTGCACTGTTTGTGGCATAGAAAGCCTTTTCAAGATTTCTTTCAGCCGCTCTTACGTCAGGACGTGACGCGAGCAATTTTAAAGGCACTCCGGCACTGATTTCAGATGTAAACTGCTGGTCGGCGAGTTTGCCACGGTTGATAGCGTGGGGAGTTTCGGCGAGGAGAAGCGACATAGAATTTTCCACCTCATCAATCTGCTTAACAAGGTCAAGCTCAGAGGCTTTAACCCCTGCGACAGAAGCCTGAAGCTGCTGCACAGCGATTTCATTAGTCATTCCGGCGTCGTAAAGTGCGCGTGTAGCCTCGAGAGTTTCCTCCCAAGAGATGATAGTGCTGCGTGTGATAGCGAGCTGCTCATCAAGCATGAGGAGCGTGTAGTAAGTATTCGCCACTGCAGCTATTATTTGACACTGCACAGCTTGCTGATAGTCTTTGCTTTGAGCGAGGAGAGCTGCAGCCTGTTTCTTGGAGTTTCGGAGCTTTCCGTTTAGGTCCAGCTCCCAGCTTGCGGTGAGAGGGAGAGAATAAATCTGAGATGCTTTTCCACCGTCGTAGCTGCTCACAGTGCCTTGCGGCGCGAGAGCGAAAGCGGGGAGATAAGCGAGTTTAGAAGCCTTCAGCGTAGCCTCAGCCTCAGTGACGCGAAGTGATGCTGATAAGAGGTCTGTATTTTGGTTCAGAGCCTTTTCAATAAGGTCTTGAAGGAGAGGGTCAGTAAACATTTCACGCCAAGCGATGTCGCCAGTTGATGTGGTGTCGGTAGCCTGTATGGACTGTCCATACAGGTTTTCCGGCACTTCATTTTTCTGCTCGTATTTAGTATAGACGCCGCAGCTTGCGGTCATCAATGCTAAAGAGATATATAAAGCTAATTTTTTCATTTTAGGGATTATTCAGGGTGATTAATTTGAGGGTCGTCGTAGTGCATAGGCTTACGGATTTTTTCCTGAAGGTATTCAAAGATGATGTAGAATACCGGGACGATAATCATAAGTGCGAGCGTACCGATAAGCATACCACCTACGACACCGGTACCGAGAGAGGAGTTACCGTTGGCACCTGCACCTGTAGAGAACATGAGGGGAAGCATACCGAACACCATTGTAAGCACAGTCATGAGGACAGGACGGAGACGGCATTTGGCAGCATAGTAAGCCGACATAGTGATGCTGAGTCCGTGGCGACGACGTTCGATAGCGTATTCAGTGATAAGGATGGCAGTCTTAGCAAGAAGACCGATAAGCATAATCACACCCGTCTGGAGGTAGATGTTATTTTCAAGTCCAAACATCTTTGCGAAGAGGAAAGAACCCATGAGTCCGAATGGCACGGAGAGGATTACGGCGAGCGGGAGGAGGAAGCTCTCGTAAAGACAAGACAGGATGAGGTAAATGAGGAACACGCAGACGATGTAAATGAATGCAGTGTTGCTATTGCCGCCATTTTCAGCGAGCTCACGAGACATGCCACCATATTCGTAACCGTAAGTTGAAGGGAGCATGGTTGCAGCGACTTCAGCGATAGCGTTTTGTGCCTCGCCCATAGAGTAACCTTCAGCAACACCCACCTGAGCGGTGATAGAGCTGTAAAGGTTGAATCGGTTTTCAGTCTCGGCACCCATAGTCTCAGTGAGGGTTACAAACTGGCTCAGAGGCGCCATCTGAGTTCCATTGCGGACAAACATATTGTCAAGCGACTTTTGGTCGAGATGATAGTCAGGAGAAGCCTGAAGCATTACGCGGTAAACCTTACCAAACTCGTTGTAATTTGAGATATAAGCACCGCCACAGTAACTTCCGAGCACTTCAAGGACAGATGCGGGAGAAATACCTGCGCGCTTGCATTTAGCGGCATCAACGTTTACAGAAATCTGTGGGAAGTTCATGGCATAAGTGGTGTAAGCCATAGCCACTTCAGGACGCTGGTTAAGAGCCATGATGAATTTCATGGAGTTACCAAAGAATGTAGCCATGTCACCGCCAGACTTATCTTGGATGTTAAGCTCAACCTGGTTACCCATACCATAACCCGGAATCATAGCCGGCTGGAAAGTAAAGATTTGTGCTTCCTTAATCTGTGCGAACTGAGCGTTCAGCCTTGCAGCGACGGCATTTGCGGTGTGTTCGTCGCCTTTACGTTCATCCCAGTCTTTGAGACGGATGATAACCGTACCGTATGAAGTACCTTGTCCGGAGATAAGTCCGTAACCGGTGATACGGGCATAGTGCTCAATATCGGGGTCGTTCTTAAGTATTTCTTCGACCTTGTCCATGATTTTGTTGGTTTCAAAAAGAGTGTTACCCGGAGCAGTGCTGACGTTAACCATCATAGCGCCCTGGTCTTCCTGTGGGACAAGACCCGTCTTAGTGGTAGCCATGAGCCAGAAAAGAACGACAACGGAAGCAGCAGTAGCTACCCAAACAATCCATTTCTGTCGCACAAAGAACATGATACCACGCTTATATTTGCCGAGGACAGCACTGAAAGAAGCGTTGTAAGCGGCGCGTATACGACCGTTAATGCTCTCAGGGCTCTTTTTACCGTCGGAAGGACGCATAATCATTGCACAAAGGGCAGGACAGAGGACGAGAGCGGAAATCATAGAGATACCCACAGAAGTAGCCATTGTGATACCGAACTGAGTATAGAAAATACCGGAAGTACCGCCGGTGAAAGTCACAGGGATAAACACCGCCATGAAAACGCAGGTACAAGTGATGATAGCCATAGTCACGTCGCCCATAGCGTCTTTAGTAGCCTTGTAAGGCGAAGTGTATCCGGCGTCGAATTTCGCCTGCACAGCCTCAACCACGACAATGGCATCATCCACGACAGTACCGATAGCAAGCACGAGAGCGAACATTGTCAAGATGTTGAGAGAGAAACCTGCGGCAATAAGGCATGCGAATGTACCAATAAGCGAAAGGATAATCGATATAGACGGGATGAGTGTACTCTTAAGGTCTTGCAAGAAGAAGTAAACCACAAGGATGACGAGGATGATTGCAATGACGAGAGTTTCCACCACGTTGTAGATAGACTCGAAGAGGAAGTCGTTAGAGCTCATCATAGTCACGAACTCAGTACCTGTAGGCAGAGTTTCGCTGATTTTGTCGAGCTGTTTGAAAATAGCCTCGTTAACGGCGGTAGCGTTAGAGCCGGCAGTCTGGAAAATGATGAAAGAGCAGGCTGGCTTGCCGTCCATTTCGCTGACGAAAGCGTAAGAGAGAGTACCGAGCTCAACGTCGGCAACGTCTTTTAGCCTAAGGACAGAGCCGTCTTCATTAGCACGGACAACGGTATTTTTAAATTCCTCCACGCTCTTAAGACGTCCGCGGTATTTCATCGTGTACTGGAATACGTTCTGAGAATTGTCGCCGAGCGAGCCGGTAGGAGCCTCGATGTTTTGCTCACCGAGGACGGCAGTGACATCTGACGGGATAAGTCCGTATTGCGCCATACGCTCAGGATTGAGCCAAATACGCATACTGTAAGTATCACCCATTAGCATCACGTCACCCACACCGTTAACACGCTTTAGCTGCGGTACGACGTTGATATCCAAGTAGTTTGCGAGGAAAGTACGGTTGTATCTTCCATCGCTGACAAAAGAGCCAATCTGCAAGAAACTTGTCTGCTGCTTTTGGGTAGTGACACCGATTTTGGTAACCTCAGCCGGAAGAAGACCTTGAGCCTGCGCAACGCGGTTTTGAACGTTAACCTGTGCCATATCAGGGTCAGTACCCTGCTTGAAATAAACGGTAATAGTAGCAGAGCCGGCATTGGTAGCCTGTGATGTCATGTAAGTCATGTTCTCAACACCGTTAATAGCCTCTTCAAGCGGCATGATAACGGAGTTTAACACAGCCTCGGCGTCAGCGCCGGTATATTTTGCGGATACTCTGACAGTAGGCGGAGCAATGTCTGGATATTGCTCAACAGGCAGAGTATTAAGGGAAATAAGTCCGATTGCGAATATCAATATTGAGATTGATATCGCCATGACAGGACGTTTTATGAATATATTACCTTTCATGATGTAAATCTTTCTTTACCTGAAAAAAACAATGATTATTTCACCTGTGTACCTTCACGGATAAGTCCTACACCTTCAGCCACGATTTCATCACCCACTTCAATACCACCGGTGACGATATATTCTCTGCCGTCGCTGATATTAACGACGTCGATAATCTGAGAAACGGCTTTTCCATCAACAACTTTGTAGACGAGGACCTTGTTTTGCATCTTCATAGTAGCTTCCTGAGGGATAACGATGCAGTCTGTGTAAGTGTAAGGAAGAACGACAGTACCGGAAGCACCGCTATGGAGGATTCTGCCAGCATTATCAAACTCAGCGCGAGCGGAAACAGAGCCAGTCTGAGGGTCAATGACACCGCTTATAGTCTCGATTTTGCCTTTTTGGTCGTAAACACTGCCGTCGTTGAGTCGAAGCTCGATTTCAGGCATATTTTTGAGAGTTTCAGCCATAGAGCCATATTTGCGAGTGTAAGACAGAAGCTGGTTTTCAGTCATTGAGAAGTAAACGTACATTTTAGAGTTGTCGCTGATAGTGGTAAGCGGCTGCATCATAGATGGGCTTACGAGAGTACCGACACGATAAGGGAGAGTGCCGACAACGCCATTGCAAGGAGCCTTGACTTCAGTATAAGAGAGATTGTTTTGAGCATTAACGAGTTGAGCCTCAGCCTGAGCGAGTCGAGCTTTAGCAGAAAGGAACGCATTTTCTACAGTCTGCAGGTTTGAGTTAGAAACAACGTTTTTCTCGTTCAGCATACGGCTGTTGTTTAGGTTAAGTTCAGCGGTAGCGAGGTCAGCCTTAGCAACCTCCATATTAGCCTCGGCAGTCTTAAGTGCAGCGCGATAAGGGACTTGGTCGATGACGAAAAGGAGCTGTCCGTTTCTTACGACCTGACCTTCAGTGACGCAAAGACGCTCAATTTTACCAGATACCTGCGGAAGGATGTCGATGTCTTGACAGCCGCGGATAGTAGCGGAATAAGTTTCAGAAACAGTTTTGTCGCTTTTTGCTACGGTAAGAGTCTTGTAGCCAGCGGGCGCCTGCATTGCAGCCTGCTGCTGAGCCTCATCGCCGGAAGAGCAAGCAGTCAAAGCCACGGCGATAAAAGCACTGAAAATGTAATTTGCTTTTTTGTTCATAAGTCGTTAAAATTATTTTTCTTGAAAAACTCCGCAAAGTTAGTAAGTTATGAGAATATGGAAGTTATCTATTGAGAATATAAAGTTGTCTATTTTTCCACGAAAAATTCAATATGGAAAATTAAGCCAACTTTGTGGAAAATAAGGATAACGATTTAATGTAAAATTTCATTATAAAATACAGATTTTTAGCTACTTTTGCATTAAAATAATATGAAGAAAAATGGAACAATTTGATAAATTTTTTAATTCCAGACCATTATACAATGATGAGAATGTATCCTGTATTCGAGTAGATTACAGCAACAAAGAAGAAGTATTTCAAAGCCTGCCAGAAAGTCATATAACGCTTGTGGGATGCAGCACAGGGAGCGTGAATGTTCAATTTGTGAACGAGACAGTAAGCCTCAATCCATTTGAGGTAATGTTTGTGAGCAATACAAACCAATGCTTGTCTGTCAGTTCAAGTGAAGATTTCCGAGGCTTTCTGCTCTGTATTTCAGAAAAGCTGCTACTATCAATGCTAAAGCTTGACCGCGGACTTCAGCAAATAGGCTTGCGACTGCGTAAAAACAGGGTAATATTCATCAACGAAGAACTGAGTAAAATACTTTACGCGTACGCAAACCTGATGGAGGTAAAACTCTCGTATTCACATCATTATCTTCGTGAAACAGTGTATTCTATCGTCCGGGCGCTACTATATGATATTCTGTCCAGCGTGATGGATGAAATATATCGCGACGATGAGTATGCTGCAAATCTTAAAAGTGCAGATTTGCTATTTTTTAAGTTTTCACAACTTCTGACGAAAGAGGATTGCACTGTGAGAAAGCTGAAGTATTATGCAGACCAGCTCTGTGTCACTCCAAAATATCTATCTCGCGCATGCCAACTGACGTGCGGGAAAACGGCATCAGCCTTGATTAACGATGTGATGATTAAGAAAATAACTCATTACTTGGACTATACTGACTTGTCGGTAAAAGAAATAGCGAATATCCTTGATTTTCCTAATATTTCGTTTTTCAGCAAATATGTAAATAAGCATCTCGGATGTTCGCCAAAGGCTTATAGGAGAAGGAGATAGGAAGGAAGAGAGAATAGTGAAGAGTGGATAAATAGAGGCGGATGTGAATTGCCACATCCGCCTCTATGATTAGTGTATTGTTGTTTGGTGTAAGTGGAGG
>JBJECS010000278.1:0-7212 GCA_051871335.1 Muribaculaceae bacterium
AAAGTCAAAAAAAAGTGCATATATTTTGAAAATTTAAGAAATTGTAATAACTTTGCATAAAATAGCAGACACTAATGAGCGTAAGAATACATCATGAAGGCACTAATATCTTGCTTATATCGCTAGCTATCTTATTGATTGCCAATGCGATAGCTTGGCTATTAGCATACGATGCAGCTGTAATACCCGGTACTATCAGCGGCATCAGCCTTGTATTTTACCTTCTTCTGCTGAACTTTTTCCGCTCCCCGAGGCGCAATTATGAGGGCGAGCGAGAAAATGCAGTTGTCGCTTCTGCCGACGGAAGAGTAGTAGCACTTGAGGAAGTTTTTGAAGACGAATACCTCCACAGCAAGGCAATCCAGCTCTCAGTGTTCATGACAGTGTTTAACGTGCACGCAAACTGGTTTCCCGTTGACGGTAAAGTGATATTCACAACACACCACAAGGGGCGTTTCCTCTCCGCGTACCTCCCCAAGTCCAGCACCGACAACGAGCGCTCAACAATCGTGATTGAAACCCCAAAAGGACAGAAAATACTCGTACGCCAGATAGCAGGCGCAATAGCGCGCCGCATCGTCACCTACCCTACAGTGGGCGACACAGCTAATATTGAGGAACACCTCGGATTTATCAAATTCGGCTCCCGCGTAGATATCTATCTGCCTTTAGGTACTGAAATATTAGTCAAAATCGGCGACAAGACCATTGGTGGCGTCACACAGGTTGCTCGCCTAAAACCACAAGAAAATGATTAAGGCTATCATACGCTCAATCCCTAACACCATCACTTCACTGAACCTTATCAGCGGACTCGTAGCGATATATTTCGCATTCCATTTCAACGAAAAGTTCGGCTCGCTTTACGGCTATCATCTGACATACATCGCTATTGCCGCAGCTGCAGTATTTGACTTCTGCGACGGACTTTCCGCACGGCTCCTAAGCGCATATTCAAATATAGGCAAAGAGCTTGACTCTCTCGCAGACCTTGTGAGCTTCGGTGTAGCTCCGGCAATGCTCATGCTAAACATTCTGCTCAACTATAACGGGGACAGCCCAATTTCGTTCATTACACTGTTTATCCCGGTGATGGGAGCGTTTCGCCTTGCGAAATTCAATATCGACGAAAGCCAAAAGACCGTCTTTGCCGGGCTTCCAATCCCTGCAAACGCAATATTCTGGATAGGCTTCGCGGAATTTACCATCCGCACAAGCTGTGAAGGTTCAGCAATCAGCATTTGGTGGGACGCAGCGATAATAGTAATCATCTCACTGTTTATGGTATCACGCATGAGGATGTTCTCGCTGAAATTCAAAAACTTTGACTGGCGCGAAAATTTCTCACGCTATGTGCTAATTGCGCTCACAGTTGCAAACGTGATATTCTACGGCATAGAAGGTCTGATGTGGACAATTATATTCTATATCATACTGTCAGCCGTATCAAGGAAAACGATTGAATAACACAGCTCACACAAATACGCGATGGGGTGGATAATTCTCATAATCATTCTGCTCATATTGGGGTATCTGCTATTCCCCTTTATACGTATATACCTGAAATTCAGGGCAATGAAGAAGACTTTTGAGTCACAGTTTGGCGATATCGGAGCACAATTTAATGATTTTGCACAAAAACGGCAGCCTAAAGCTCAACCAACTCAAAAAGACAAAATATTCAGCGATACAGACGGCGAATACGTTGAATTTGAGGAAATTACACCTGAAGAATATTCTGAAAACCAAAACAGCAATAACGACATCTCACGCTTCGGTCCTCAAATTGAAGACGCAAAGTGGGAAGACATAAAATGACGCGAACATGTATTACACAGAACAACTTTTTGACTTTTTCCGACGCCTTGACAATAACAACAACCGCCCATGGTTTCAGGCAAATAAAGAGGAATACGACTATCTGAGAAACCTTTGGCTACAAGACATAGACAGGCTCCTTTCGCTCATGAAAGAATGGGAGCCGGAACTCGCCGGGCAAACATCAAAAACCTGTGTATATCGCATCTACCGAGACACTCGCTTTTCACCAGACAAGACTCCCTACAAGCGATTTTTCTCCGCAGCCTTCAGCCCCTGGGGCAAAAAGACACACCGCGCCTGCTATTACCTGCAAATGGGTGTCACAGACCCGGACCGCAACATACAATCCGGCTTATATGGCGGAATGTGGTGTCCTGACAGCAACATGCTCCGCAAAGTGCGTACCGCTATCGTAGACAACACCGAAGAATTTGCCGAAATCCTAAGTAACAAGGAGCTTCAGGCACTTTTCCCAAACTTTGACCTTGGCGAAAAGCTGAAAAACGTCCCTCGCGGCTTCGACAAAGACCATCCATTCGCCGAAGTACTCAAGCTAAAAGACATAGGCAAATATTGTCCTGCCGGAAAAGAGTTTTTCTCTCGCCAAGACTGGGTGGAAGAAACCTCTCGCCGTTTCTCCCTCCTCAAGCCTCTCATAGACTTCCTGAACTATTCACTTGACGAGTGATTGTGTTAATAGCACCACCGGGGTAAAATTTATTTAATCATATACTTAATTTATATCCATGAGCGAATTTGTATATTCTATCAGCGAAATATTCAGCAAGGCATTATCTGACAATAATTGCACAGAGTACTATATTCCGCCATATCAGCGAGGATATAAATGGGCTGCACTTTCTCCAAACGACCAAGTACCACAAATGCTTACTGACACTTACAACGCATTCAAAATCAAGGCAGAAGAATATTTCTTACAATACATAACAATAAAAAGAATTGACTATAATGGAAAAAAATGCCTTGAGATAATTGACGGTCAGCAGCGCTTAACGACACTTTCAATCTTATATTACATTTTAGGCGAAGGTCAAAACATTTCAAAGGACAAGTTAATATATTTCAGGTATGAAAAAAGTAAATCAAATGCTTTTGATGTATTAAACATGAACCCTGAATATGTCAAAGCCCATCAAGACCTTACATATATGCTACGAGCCGCTCAATGCATACAGACTTTTATTGGATTGCTTGAGGATGAAAATGAATTAGACCAATATATCTGGTATCTCAACAACCGGGTTAAAATTATTTTCAACCTCGAAGATGAGTATACCGCATCCGAAGAAATATTTGAAAATCTAAATGGGAACAAAGTACCACTATCTAATCAACATCTGATTAAAGGGCTACTTCTTACAAATGCGGTCATCCGTAAAACATCATATAATCGACAGTTGACATATAAGGAGATTTTGAACCAACGAACCATAATGGGACGAATATGGGACGAAATCTACGCATGGATAACACGTGATGACGTTTCTCGCTTTTTTTTCGCCGTCAAGAGGCATAGTAATCCGGATGGCATGGAGTCTCTTCTAAAAATGGTAATAACGCATTATGAGGAAACATCAGATGTATTGCTTGATGAAGCGGAAAAACCATTGAGCGTGATTGACCGTTTTATTTCAAGTTTTTGTAACAATCAACAAAGTGCTCCATTATCAACTTCAAGCTATAGTCTGTTTAATAGATTTAACAAATTAATCCGCTCAGAGAAACAAGCTATAGCAATATTAAACGAACTCAAACATGCTTATAGAGTTCTATACAATTTATGGAATAATGAAGCTGAGATGTTTAATCTGTTTGGCTATGTGAGGTTTAGCACATTTGACACTTCTTGGGTATACAATCTGATTTGGGGTGACGCAAACGCGCTGAAAATGCGCTTGGCGGAAAAGTCTTTGGAGTTAATTCCGGACATGGATAATGAGAATGTAAAAAAAGACGATTACGCATGCCTTAGATATTCCTCAAGTAATCCTAAACTCACTTGCCTACTATTATCTTTTAGTGTATTTCTTTCTAAAACCAACAAATTTGATTTCTTTAGATATGATAAACTGAATTGGACATTTGAACACATATCTCCACAAAATCCTAAAAAAGAAATTGCAATTCCCTCAAACTTAAGAATGTACGTTACTACTCGTATTGCCGATGATAATAACATAAAACCAGAAAGGAAGAAAGAGCTCAAAGATATAATTGACAGAGGGGGGAAAGTCCCCACTGAGGATTTAGGTTTTTTATTTGACTCCGACATAGATGAAAACCACGTTGGCAACATGGCTCTACTCGGTGATGGAGAAAACAGCTCTTTGAGCAATAACCCCTTCATCATAAAGAGAAATATCATAATAAGCAAGCACAACGAAGGGAGTTTCGTTCCTACCCACACCATCTGCGTATACGAAAAATCACTTGACAACGAAAGGCTAACTAATGCCTTTTCTCCAGACTTTCTCTGCTGGAGCCAGTCAGACATCGATGCTCATACAGAGTGGATGAAGAAATACAACAGCGAAATACGCAGCTACCTAAACTCATTTATTATAGGCAAACAATGAAGACTGGAAAGTATAACTTGTTTCAACTACTAAACAACCCGGAAATAGAACAAATTATTATACCGGAAATTCAGCGAGACTACGTATGGAAAAAAAGCAATGTAAAATCATTGCTTGAGTCTATCATTAACAAATTTAACACCAAAGAAGATATTGAATTTGACATTTCCGTTTGCAATCAGCCTATATCTCCCATGGTGAAGGATTTTCTAAAAAAAGAATTTTCAAAACTCCGTTTCAGCACTAAAATAGGCTTCATTTATGCTTACCATGACCCCGAATATCCAGGTAAATTCTTCCTCATTGATGGTCAGCAACGAATCACCACACTGTATCTTCTTTTACTGGCTCTATACAAACGCCAGCCGGAAAAACACGTTATTTTCAGAGAGTTATACTTCAACAACAGCCTACCAAAGCTTGATTACCGTGTAAGGGAAATCACACACGACTATCTCGTGTCGTTGATAGAGAATGAGATTTCTACCAGTAACTCAAAGTTTGTTGAAAGCAATAAATATTACGATTATTTATACACAAGCGACTTTACAACACGCACTATAACAGATAACTATGAATTAATAGAGCAAATTATTGACAAAGATATCAACAAAGAGAATATTCCGCTATTTACACAATACATTGAGCACTTTGTTGAGTTTAACTTTTTTGACACAAATATAAGTTCACAAGGTGAAAGACTATATCTGTATATGAACAGTAGAGGAGAATGCCTGTCTTTTCAAGAAAATATCAAGTCAATACTTTTCAGGAAATGCGAAAATGAAGAAAAGGCAAAATTTGGGCATTGTTGGGAAGAATGGCAAGACTTTTATTGGAATCATCGCGGAAATAATCCTAATGCAGACAAAGGATTCCAAGAATTTATTAAATGGGCAGTTATTCTTCATATTTGCAGCGCTGAAAATGTCAAGCTCAAACCAAGTAGAGAACTTGAAAATGGGAAACGACAGACAAAATCACAGATTATTGAAGACTATATAAGAGTAGAGCAGAAAAGAGAAAAAGCAATAATCCAATTTGAGGATTACATCAAAAATTATATAAAAGAGAATATCTCCTTTAACTTTCTATGGCTTCGAGATGTTCAGTATGCCATTGAAATGCTGTACAAACTTTACATAAAAGCTAAAGACAAAAAAGGCAATAGACTATTCTCAAACATCATCAGCGAAAACTGGCTGTCAGAGATGTCAAATACAATAAATTATTTACCTTTGCTAAGTATTTTACGCTATTTAATGCGTTTTAGAAGCGCATCAGTAACAGATGTATTACGTCTTGGTGTGTATATGAAGAACAAATCATACGAGGATAATCGCTCTAAAAATCCTGACACAGCCACTATCGATGCTATATACATGGTGAACAATATTCCTAATTCAGGTGATTTTATACAAAAAGACGATTACAGAATCTGCTCAGACATTGACAAGGGAATATTTAATAAGTTGAGAACGGCAAACAATAGAAATGATTGGGAGAATGCTCTATACGAATTTGTATTTATTAATGACGGCAATATAGCAAAATTCCTTGATGGAAATCCCTATTGCATCTGGAAATGCAGTACTAGCCCGGAAGATTTCAATAGAATCCTTAACCTATTCTTGGATAAAATCTATAATCGTCGCCATTCAAAAAAATTGAGGCAGGAATTACTTAGATATGGAGAATATTGTGTTGATGAAAAAGGAGGGTCTTCAAATTTGACAGCGGAATGGTTTGACCGCTACAACTGGCTTTCTTCAACCACTGACTGGAGAATAAGATTGACTGATAACGCATTTATAGAAAATATATTAAAACCATATCTCGACAATTCTATCCCAACGGCTAATATTGATGACATATGGTATAAAAGCTTTCTTGATAAAGATTTCGGAATTGACTTGTTTATAGGTGATTTTAAATTTTTATATCATGAAAATTCCGGTAGAATAATTCTTCTTCAGGGAAAACAGGCTGGCGAATTCAAGTCTTTCGACTTAGAAATACTTATGTTTAAAAAATTGTTTAATAAACTCACTGGCAACAATGCCAAAATATGGATTTACAATTATAACACCTGCGTTATCCCATTTGATATAAAAAACGGCTCACTGTCATTCACTGACGAAAATGGTGACAATTACTACATTGACATTACATACTCCTGGAAATGGGATACAAGAGACAGAATGGGAAAAGGACAATGGTATTTAATGCTCGGACGAAGGAATCACGTCATCAAAGAAGATTTTCGTATAGATGGATTTGAGGTCAAAAAAGAAAAACTATGGAAAATATTCTATGAAGACCAACCTACTTGCAACATAAGGGATAACGTTGAAAAAGCCATAAAAATCATCCATGATAGTTTTCCGGAAATTATTACGGTTGCAAGTTCCGTTTGTTTTCAAAAAGAGTGTAACACACAACAACCATAGATTACCTACACAACATTTCTTTTCCGCAAAGAATACTTAAGCAAAAATCGTGGCAATCGGCAGAATATGAGCTGTTTTTATGAACTGTTTTTTATGCTTCAAATAAAAAAGTTTTCAAAAAAATGATAAAAAATTTTGTCAGTTCAAAAATTTGACGTACCTTTGCAACGCAATTGGCAAATGGGCGTTTAGCTCAGCTGGTTCAGAGCATCTGCCTTACAAGCAGAGGGTCGGCGGTTCGAATCCGTCAACGCCCACTAAGTTAATATGTTTTGCCGATTGCGCCTTTTTTCGGGCGTTTAGCTCAGCTGGTTCAGAGCATCTGCCTTACAAGCAGAGGGTCG
>JBJECS010000279.1:0-7167 GCA_051871335.1 Muribaculaceae bacterium
TTGTCGAAGCCGCCGGCCTTGATATTACGCCCGAACGAGGGATTTTATAGCTTAAAAACCACTCATAATGTTTATAATTTTGAAACTGAAGTCTTTATTTTTGGGAATAAAAAAATTGATTGTCTCTCGACAACCAATCTTAGTTAACCTTAAATCTAATACCATGAAAAACACATTGCAAAGGTAATGTGTTTGTGTGGTATTACCAAATAAATTTTAATAAAAAAATAGGTGATATTAACACTATTTCACTGATTTTTCAATATGTAATCTGTTAGTGCTTGATTTATGGTGTTTTTGGAGGGTGTTTGGTTGCAAAATGTCGGTGTTTGCTGTAAAAACTGACGTTTTGATTTCAGAGCTTAATTAACATTCTTTTACTGTTTTATTTTATGGAGATGTAAATACTTGATTGTCAGTGTAATATGGTGGGTGAAATTCTGCCGGGAGGGTGTGAGGGTGGATGTGATTGTGTAATGACGAAGCGGAGGCGCGATGTTTTGTGCCTCTAATTATGGGTGTTATGTATTGAGGGTTATTTGAAAGTGACGAGTCTGTTGTAGATGAAGTTGGCGAGGGTGTATGCTACGTTGCCGATGAATGTGGCGATGCCGTATCCGCCAAGTGTGTATATTCCGAAGAGGTTTAGCTCGATGTCGCCGATAGGGGTGTTTTCGTTGAGGAACCAAACTGCGAAGAGCTGTAGCCCGTAGCAGAGGAGGAAGCCTGCGGCGAATTTAATGGCTTCTGTATGTGCTTTTTTGTCTGATTTGAAGACCCATCGCTTGTTCCAGATGAATGAGTTTATGAGTCCGCAGACGTATCCTATTGCGTTTGAGACGTATTCGTTTATTTCGAGGATGTCTTTGCACAGGAATATCACTATGAATGTGACAATGGTGTTTATCACGCCAACGCAGGCGTATTTGATGAATTGGAGTATTGCAATGTTATTTTTCAGTTTCATGATTGTCTTTTTTTCTTTCGTAGCGCAGTTGTGGCAGTCCCCAGTCAAATTTTAGGGCGCATATTCTAAGTCCGATTACTACAATGGCGCAGGTTATCTGTTGTGAGGTCTCGCTGCCGCCAAATTCTTTTATTAGCCAGAATGCAATTCCTCCGGCGAGGCATGCGGTGGCGTAAATGTCTTTTCTGAAGAAAAGTGGTTCGATGTTTATGAGTATGTCGCGTGTGACTCCGCCGAATGAGCCTGTGATTGTACCCATTGCAATGGCTACCCACATTGGGTAGTTTGCATCGAGTGATTTTTGTATTCCTATCACGACGAACAGAGCGAGCCCGATAGCGTCGAAGATGAAGAGTGCTCTGTCAAATCCGACGAGTGTCTTGCGGAAGATTATAACGACGGCGAGAGAAATTCCCGTGACGTAGAGGTATAGTGGTGTCTGCATCCAGAATACGGGGATGTCGAGCAGTACGTCTCGCAATGTACCGCCGCCTATTGCGGTGACGAGTCCGATGGTGTATGCGCCAAACCAGTCAAATTCTTTAGCTGCAGCCAGTCGTATGCCTGAGATGGCGAATGCGATAGTTCCGATTACTTCTATTATGAGGAGTACATCCATGCTGTCAGCTTTTGTTTTGTGTGAGGAAATATCGGCAAATGCTTGTGAGTGCGCATTTGTCGCACTCGGGCTTTCGCGCCTTGCAAACGTATCGTCCGTGTAGGATTAGCCAGTGGTGTGCCTTTGGGATGATTTCGGCGGGGATGTATTTTACGAGTCGCTGCTCTGTCTGTAGTGGTGTCTTGCTGCCGGTGGTGAATCCAATGCGCTCGCTTACGCGGAATACGTGTGTATCTACAGCCATTGCGGCTTTGTTGAAAACTACGGCGAGCATCACGTTAGCCGTTTTGCGTCCTACTCCGGGTATTTTCATCAGTGAGTCAATATCAGCCGGCATTTCGCCTCCGTAAAGTTCTACGAGGGCGCGAGCGGCACCTACGAGTGACTTCGCCTTGTTGTTTGGGTAGGAAATGGATTTGATGAAGGGGAAAACTTCATCCGGTGTGGCTTTGGCGAGTGTTTCGGGGGTGGGATAGGCTTCAAAAAGCGCCGGTGTCACCATGTTCACGCGCTTGTCGGTGCACTGTGCGGAAAGGATTACGGCAAGGAGCAAGTGAAAAGGAGAGTCGTATTGCAGTTCAGTTTCTGCAATAGGCATCTCCCTTTCAAATATTTTGATTGCCGCATCAAATTTTTCGCGCAGCGTCATGATGGCATTCTGTTAGTGTGCTGATTGAAATTCTTCAAGGAATCGCACGTCGTTTTCGGAGAACATGCGAAGGTCCTTAACCTGGTATTTTAGGTTAGTAATTCGCTCGATACCCATACCGAGTGCAAAACCTTTGTATTTCTTGCTGTCAATTCCGCAGGCTTCAAGCACGTTAGGGTCTACCATGCCGCAACCGAGGATTTCAACCCATCCGGTGTGTTTGCAGAATGAGCATCCTTTTCCTCCGCAAAGGTTGCATGAGATATCCATTTCGGCAGAAGGCTCTGTGAATGGGAAATAGCTTGGTCGGAGGCGGATTTTTGTTTCCGGTCCAAACATTTCCTGTGCGAAATAGAGCAGTGTCTGTCGGAGGTCTGCAAATGAGACATTTTCGTCTACGTAAAGAGCTTCAACCTGGTGGAAGAAGCAGTGTGCGCGAGCCGAGATTGCTTCATTTCGATATACGCGTCCCGGACAGATAATTCGGATAGGAGGCTGTGTATGTTCCATCACTCTGCTCTGAACAGACGAGGTGTGTGTTCGCAGAAGCACGTCGGGGTTTCTCCGGATGAAGAAAGTGTCTTGCATGTCTCGTGCGGGGTGGTCTGCGGCGAAATTCAGTGAAGAGAAAACGTGCCAGTCGTCTTCAACTTCCGGACCTTCAGCGACTGTGAAACCCAGTCGGCGGAAGATGTCGATGATTTCCTCGCGGACGAGCGAGAGAGGATGTCTGCTGCCGAGAGCGATAGGTGATGCAGTGCGGCTCAGGTCAAGGTCTGCGTCGATGTTGTCAGCACTTGCGAGAGCGTCGCGGAGAGCGTTTATTTTGTCAGTCGCAGCATTTTTCAGCTCATTAAGAGCCTGACCGATAGCGCGTTTGTCTTCCGGTGCAACATTGCGGAAATCGTTGAAAAGGAGTGAAATTTCACCCTTTTTGCTCAGGTATTTAATTCTGAGAGCTTCCACTTGTGCTGCATCAGATGCTGTGAGAGCGTCAATTTCTTGGCGTAAAGCGTTTATTTTGTCTAACATACTGTATGTTTTATCGTTTTTCGTTTACAAATTGCAAAGTTACGAATTTTTTTGTGACGAAAGCGTAAGTTTTGTCATTTTTTCGCTATTCGGCATTGTTGATGCTGTCAATATAGTCGAGTATATCGTCGCGCCCTGTGCCTTTTGTGCTGGAAGAGATGAAAAATGGAGGAAGTTCTTCCCACGATTTGAGCAATTCCTTGCCATATTCTTCTATGGCTCTATTTGCGGCAGTCTTGCTGATTTTGTCAGCCTTAGTGAAGATGATGGAGAATGGGACACCGTTTTCTCCGAGCCATGTAATAAACTCCAGGTCGATTTTTTGTGGCTTAAGTCGGATATCAACAAGAACAAACAGGTTTGTGAGCTCCTCTCTATTCAAGATATAAGTCTTAATGATGCGCTCAATCTCCGCTCTTCCTTCCTGGCTGCGTTTTGCGAAACCATAGCCTGGCAGGTCTACGAGATACCAATCGTTGTTGATTAAAAAGTGATTGATTAACAGTGTTTTTCCCGGGGTGGCGGATGTCTTTGCCAGGTCTTTTCGACCAGTGAGCATATTTATTAGTGAAGATTTTCCAACGTTGCTTCGTCCAATGAATGCGTATTCACGCCGTCCGTCGGTGGGGCATTTTTCCACCTTGCTGTTGCTGATTACAAATTGAGCCTTGTTTACTATCATAATTCAATATTCTCTTAGTCAATAAATCGGCGAGTGATGTCGCCAAAAAAGTCTATTCTGCGGTCACGCAGGAAAGGCCACCATCGTCTTACTTGCTCGCTACGGCTGAGGTTTACGTCTATTATGCTTTCTATCTCCGAATCGGCAGTGGCGCGGAACAGAAATTCGCCTTGTGGTCCTGCGATGAAGCTATTACCCCAGAATTGTATTCCGTTTGTAGCACCAGAAGGGTCCGGCTCGTGTCCTACACGGTTTACTGTCACGACGGGAAGCCCGTTAGCGACGGCGTGTCCGCGCTGCACAGTTACCCAAGCCTCAAGCTGTCGAGCTTTTTCATCATCAGTGTCGCTACTTTCCCAACCGATGGCGGTAGGGTAGATTAGCAATTCCGCACCGGCAAGTGCCATAAGACGAGCAGCCTCGGGATACCACTGGTCCCAGCACACAAGCACTCCGAGCCGCCCCACTGAAGTGTCAATGGGCTTAAACCCAAGGTCTCCAGGAGTGAAGTAGAATTTCTCGTAATAAGCGGGGTCGTCCGGAATATGCATTTTGCGGTATTTCCCGGCTATTGAGCCGTCTTTTTCAAATACTATGGCAGTGTTGTGATATAGTCCTGGAGCGCGTTTCTCGTAAATTGAGGTGACTATCACCACGCCATGTTTTTTTGCTAAAGAAGCATAGAAGTCTGTGGTGGGGGATGGGATTTCAACAGCAAGGTCGCAGTTGTCCACACATTCCACTTGGCAGAAATACAGAGAGTCGTGCAGCTCCTGGTTTACGATGAGCTCGGCTCCCTGCTCAGCCAGTTTGCCGATTTTCTCTCCGAGTCTGCGCCTGTTGTCGGCGATGTTAGCCGTGTTGTGCTGCTGTATTATACCAACGCGTAATATTTTATTGTCGTTTTTATTCATAAAAAAGCTATATTTGTCTCAATATGTAGTATTTTCTTTGTATTTGCACGACATATCGTCAAAATTTTTAGCAAAGATACGAAACAATGTTTGTAATAGCAAATAAAAAGCAGATTAATCCTTTTCAGCACAGCCGGTATGAAGAGCGGAAAATTGGTGTTAATATAAAAATAGGCTGCCAAACTTTCATTGTAAGGCAGCCTGTTCCGTTATGGAAAGACAGTTTACTTGATGTAAATTTTTTTTGCGGAGTTGCCCTGCTTGCGAATGAAAAATCCTGAGCGAGGGTTTTCTACTTTGATGCCCTGAAGATTGTAATAAGTCACTGGTGCAGAGGAGTCTGAAGTGATGGATTCAATGCCGGCAGCGTTATTAAAATCAAGGGTTAATGGTGCGGATTCACCGGAGGCGTAGATTTTGATAATGCTTGCGGTATGGTCACCTTCTTCAAGGTCTGCAAGGGAAAGAGTAGTGACGTTTGCGGGGAGTTCTGTGCTATTTCCGTCGATTGTGACGCGGTAGCCGACAAATGCGCCATAAGACTGTCCTTCGCCGGAATGTTTGATGCCTGTAGTCATTGCGACGTCGTCAACGAGGAGGAAGAAACCGTCGAAAGTGTAGTTGTTGATAGCTACGTATTTAGCTTCTTTAGGGATGTCAAATTCGTAGTGTCTATATTCAACAGGCACAGCAATGAGTTCAGAAACGAAAGTGAAGTCTTCAGGGTTCATGCCGGTGGTGGAATATCCAATGCGGATGTCTTCCAGTGCGTCATCGACATACATATAGCTGCGAGCCCAGAAAGAGAATTTGAAGTCGCGGTGATAGTCAAGCATAGGAGATATAAACCAGTCGTCGGTCTGGTGCTTGTCCGGCTCACCCTCAGAGTTCTCAGAGCTTTGTGTTGCGGCGGCATCAAAGAATGCGAGTGCTCGTTCACCGCTGTGAGCAGTTTCCTGTGGCATGGCAGGATAAGTGTTATTGCCGTTGAAGATAATAGCAGCCATTTTCGAGCCCATACCGGGGAATGAAATTCCGCTGAAACCGTAAGAGAGATACATGTCGCCGTCGTAATAGTTCCAGCCGTTTTCACCCGGAGCGTTGATTTCAAAGTCAGTGAAGTCGTCACCGTCGAAATTTTCGTTAATGTCTGCAAAGAAGTCCCAAGCGAGAGTTTTTGTGTCATCGATATAGTCGATGTTTGCTACAGGAAGGATAGTCTGTTTCAAATCCGCCTCGATGGTCTGCGTGCTTTTTTGTAAACCAATGGTAAATTCAAAGGTGCGGAAGCCTTTTTTGCTAATTCTCACAGAATAATCGCCTTTCAGCAGGTCAGGAATTGTTGCGCTACCGTTTTTCACGACAGCGGTGTGAGGTGTGTATCCGGGTTTAAATACCTCAAATAGAGAGTCTTCAGCGTCATTAGGGTCACCGGAGTTTGTGGTGAGGAGTAGAGTGAGGTCGCAACGCATATCTTTTTCAACTTTGTCGGAGAATGTTGCGTCGGAGGTGAGGTCATCGATAGTGTAATGCGCCTTTACGGTGTAGACGTAATAACCTTGGCTGAGATTTGCCCAGTTGTTGTCAGTAAGGCTATATCCAGCTGTGACAGGGAATGTCACCCAAGCATCAGGATTGTCGTAGTCGTTTGTATTATAGCGAGTTACTTCGTATTCAATGTTTTCTTCAGGATTTTCTTCGATGTTTTCGCCCACGGTGCGGATAAGGAAAGCACCATTATAGTTCATATCGCTGAAATAGCGGTAAGAATCGGGAGCGGAATAGTAAGAGGCGAAGAAAGATTTTTTGCCGGGGAGAATTTCAGGATTGTTGTCGCGGGCGATACCTACGGCAGCGTCACCAGCGATAGCGATAGCGCAACCATATTCGCAATTTATGGGTTCCGGCAGAGTTACTTCGCTCCACATATTGACCAAATTAGGCATTACTGTAGAGTATAAGACTTTGCCAGTAGGCTCGCCGTTGCTGTCCACCTCGATAACGTAGATTGTAAGTGCTGCCGCAGGGTTTGCAACGTTTGCAGAGAAAAATCTAAATTGATGGAGTGTCATCGGGTAGTTGAAAACGTTGCCGACGACATTGTTTTCCGAGCCGGTGTCATATCCAAGAGCTCCGCCTTCCTCTCCATTGTCGTAACAATGTTCGCGAAGGTGAGCCGGTCTGTACCAATTGACGTTGCCATTTCCGTCGCCAGTGATTTTCAGCGGTGCAATACCACTTTGCTTCATCGGTGTAGAAATGGTCTTTGAATTTTCACTTTCAGACAGGCTGCTGACGATATTG
>JBJECS010000280.1:0-7133 GCA_051871335.1 Muribaculaceae bacterium
CGGGAGAGAGCGGCGCGAAAAAGCTTTGTGCGAAGCTCTGCGGGAGAGTCAGATTTTATTGTGCGAGTTTTTGATGAGAGAAATGCGACGAGAATTTCAAAATATTCTTCTTCATCTATAGTGGCAAGTGCCTCATTTATAATATCTTGCGAGATGTGTTTCTGATAGAGTCCAACACAGATTTTGCGGCGTCCCCACTTGCAAAAGCGATATTTATCGCGGACATAGGCAGTGGCAAAACGCTGATTATCAAGGAATTTGCGGTCAATTAGGCTATTGAGTATTTTTTCTGCATCATTACTGCCAATACCCCAGTTTTTCAGCTTTGTAGCTATCTCAAAAACCGCATATTCAGTCTTTGCGCACGCAGTTTCAAGGCGGACAAGTGCCTGTTGCGGTGTGATTTGTTTGCGTAACATCATCATTTACAGGCTGTTAAAAAACGATTTTTGCTATACATATCGCGAATAATTTCTATATCTCGCCAACCGTAATTTTGCATACTGATGCGCAATTTTTCTGCATAAAGTGGATTTATTTCATAGTATAATTTACCCCCTTGCTTCAGAGCAATTGATGCAAATTCACATATGCATGAATAGAAGCGAAGTGGGTCACTGTCAGGCACAAAAAGCGCCGTATGTGGCTCATATTCAAGTACGTTAGTCTCCATTGCCTCCGCCTCGCTGTCAGCGATATATGGTGGATTGCTGACAATGATGTCGAGTGAATCAGGAGACGGAATTGCAGTAAAGATGTCTTGCTGAATAAAATTTACATTTGCTTTCAGTGCCACAGCATTGCGCCTCGCCACCTGAAGTGCCTCAGCTGAAATATCTATGGCGGAAACGTCTGCAAATTTCAGGTTTCTGGCAAGTGAAATGGCAATGCAACCGCTACCAGTACCAATATCAAGCACCGTAAGGTCTGACTTGCCGGAATTATCATCGACAATAATATCAACGAGTTGCGCCGTCTCAGGACGCGGGATTAACGTCGCTCGATTCACCTCAAACGTCATACCATAAAAATGAGCCGACCCAAAAATATATTGGATAGGCTCATTATGTTGTATGATTCTGCCTGCAATGTCATGCGCCTTTTGCGCGATAAAGTCTGAAACCTCATTATCGCCTTTTACGAGTATGTCTGTCATGCTCCAACCCTTCAGGTTTTCAAAGATAATGAGCGCCATTTCCTTTGCTTCTCGCTCGCCAACTTTTTCAGCGAGGCGGGTGCGGAGAGAGCGAAACAGACCGGAGACGGTTTGCATGGCTACAGATGCAGTTTTTTATTATTTCTCGTATTTGTTGATATCAACGAGCTTTATGCCGAAAACAAGTGCGGAATAAGGCTTGATGTATTGTCCGCTGCCACTTGCTCCATAACCCAGATTTTGGGGGATTACCACCTCCACAGAGTCGCCCACGTGCATATGCTGCAAAGCGATAGCCCAGCCTTCCACAACCGCCGTAAGTTTAGTGCGGAAAATGCTGTCTGCGGGTTCAGTGCGGAGATATGAAGAGTCAAACGGCTCGTCGTTATACAGCCTGCCGTGATATTTTACGTCAACGGTGCTGGTGAGGAGAGGCACGAGGTTGCCCTTTGTCTGTTCACGGTCGTTAAACCAGTGCATAAGGACGTAAACGCCACTGTTCCAGCTTGGTACTACACGAGTGTAGTATGCCTTGCCCGGTGTTTCCTCTCTCGCAGCCTGCTCCAGGAGCCAAGCCTCGTTGTCCTCGCGCCATTCCTTGTATGTCTCCCAAGTGTTTTGCTCCTCATCATCGCTGCAAGCAAAGAATGAGCAAACCAATGGAAGAGCCAAAAGTATTAAAAGGATTTTTTTCATGCCTTAAAACTCTACTTTTGGAGCCTTTTCTGCACCTTCCTCAGCCTCGAAAGCTGCCTTTGTGTCAAAGCCAAACATTGAAGCGAACATAGATGCAGGGAAGCGGCGAACTTTCAGATTATATTCCTTAACAGCTTCGTTATAGCGTGTGCGCTCAGTGGCAATTCGGTTTTCAGTGCCTTCGAGCTGCGCCATGAGGTCGCGGAAATTTTCGTTAGCCTTAAGGTCAGGATATGCTTCGTGAACGGCATTTACATAGATGCCGAGTGCGCTCTGCAGCTGCTTTTGTGCACTCTGAAATTTAGCCATAGAGTCTTCAGTACCGTTAGCCTTGTCAGCATCAACACCCTGAGCGTCGTTGTAGGCATTTTGGAGACCGGTGCGAGCAGCAGTAAGGTCTATAAGTGTTTCACTTTCATGTGCAGCATATCCCTTGACGGTATTTACAAGGTTCGGTATAAGGTCAAGTCGGCGCTGATATTGTGACTCCACATTAGCCCACTTGTTATTTAGCTCTTCCTCAGCGGTTACGAGTCCGTTGTAAGTAGAGCAACCTTGAAATCCTACAATCGCGAGCAGTAAAACCACCACGATAAGTATGATAGAAGATTTTTTCATGTCTTTAGATATTTTAATTGAGAAATATTATCCGAGTTTGCGGAGGAGAGAGTTAAGCGACACGTTGTCGTGGATAAGCTTATGAAGGTCAGCGATATTGACGCGTGTCTGCTGCATAGAGTCACGCTCACGGAGAGTGACAGTGTTGTCTTCCAGAGTCTGGTGGTCAACGGTGATGCAGTAAGGAGTACCTATAGCGTCCTGACGGCGATAGCGCTTTCCGATAGAGTCTTTCTCGTCGTAGTGAGTAGCAAAGTCAAACTTGAGGTCGCTGACAATTTCGCGTGCCTTTTCAGGGAGTCCGTCTTTTTTCACGAGAGGCATAACCGCACATTTCACAGGAGCGAGTGCTGCAGGAAGATGAAGCACTACGCGGCTGTCGCCACCTTCAAGAGGCTGTTCCTCGTAGCTTGAGCAGAGAACAGAGAGGAACATACGGTCCACTCCGATAGAAGTCTCGATGACATATGGAGTGTAGCTTTCGTTGAGTTCAGGGTCAAAGTACTGGATTTTCTTTCCTGAGAATTTTTCGTGCTGTGAGAGGTCGAAGTTAGTACGAGAGTGTATACCTTCCACCTCCTTAAATCCGAATGGCATCTCAAACTCAATGTCTGTAGCGGCATTGGCATAGTGAGCGAGCTTGTCATGGTCGTGGAAACGATATTTTTCATCTCCGAGTCCCAGCGCCTTATGCCATTTTAGTCGGGTCTGTTTCCACTGGTCAAACCACTTCAGTTCCTCTCCCGGACGAACAAAGAATTGCATTTCCATCTGCTCAAATTCACGCATACGGAATATAAACTGTCGAGCCACGATTTCATTACGGAAAGCCTTACCAATCTGAGCGATACCGAAAGGAATACGCATTCTACCGGTCTTCTGTACATTAAGGTAATTTACGAAAATACCCTGTGCTGTTTCCGGACGGAGGTAAACGGTCATAGAACCATCTGCAGTAGAGCCCATCTCGGTCTTGAACATAAGGTTAAACTGGCGGACATCGGTCCAGTTGCGAGTTCCGCTGATAGGACAAACGATTTCCTCGTCGATGATAATCTGCTTCAGAGCTTCAAGGTCGTTTGCGTTCATAGCGTCTGCAAAACGATGGTGGAGCTCGTCGCGGTGCTTTTTGTGTTCAACAACACGAGGGTTTGTCTCACGGAAAAGAGCCTCGTCGAAAGAGTCACCAAAGCGCTTCTTAGCCTTAGCCACTTCCTTCTCTATTTTCTCGTCGATTTTAGCGAGAGCATCTTCAATAAGCACGTCAGCACGATAACGCTTTTTAGAGTCGCGGTTATCGATAAGAGGGTCGTTGAAAGCGTCAACGTGTCCTGACGCCTTCCAGATTGTAGGGTGCATGAAAATAGCGGAGTCAATACCCACGATATTTTCGTGAAGCAGAGTCATGGCATCCCACCAATATCTTTTAATATTGTTTTTCAGCTCTACACCGTTTTGACCATAGTCGTAAACGGCAGCGAGACCGTCGTAAATTTCACTTGATTGAAAGACGAAACCGTATTCCTTGGCGTGTGAAACGATTTTCTTAAATACATCTTCTTGTTGTGCCATTGTTATTTTTTAATGGAGTTTGTTAATAATATCATTTTCAAACTACAAAGGTATAAATTTTCAATGACTTCTCGGATATATTTAGTGTAAAATTTGATTTTTTGACATTTTTTGCGTTTTTGCGATTTTCAGCAGTTAGAATAAAATGTTAATGAGTGTTGCAATAGTTAATGTGTGTTAAATTATTTTTAGGAAACGAAATTTTATGTACCTTTGTGGCGAACACAGAAAAAAATACCTTAATATACAATTTATTAACCTAAAATTTTTACAACATGAAGTTAAAACTTTTCTTAATTGCAGCTTCTGCAATGGCTCTTGCTACAAGCTGCTCAAGCGACTCCGTAATTCAAGAAAATGCGGAAGCTAATGCTATCAAGTTCTCTGTTGTTGCTGATAATAGCTCTCGTGCAGATGAGTATTACTGCAGCAAAGCAAGCGCCCTCCCATCAAATTTCCACGTTTGGGCTGCTGTGGAAGAAACAGAAGCAAGTACTTTAAAAACTTACTTCCAAGATGAGATCTACAAAAATGGAACTGGAAGTGTCTATGTAATAGACGGAGACTACCGTTATTGGCCAGATAAAACTGCTAAGGTTTCATTTTGGGCTGCAAGGAATTATAAAGGTTTCACTTGGGGTTTAACACAGCCACAAATGACCTTTGAGGCACAAGCAGATGCAAAAGACCAAAAAGACCTTATTTATGCGTATACCGTTGCCAGTCGTCCAGATGACGGCAATTCAGTTCCTATGAACTTCCGCCACGCACTTTCTCAGATTGTATTTGAGGCTCGCAACGACAATTCAAATTTGTTCGTTGAAATAAATAAAGTAGAAATTTGCAAGATTTCTAAGTCTGGTACTTATTACTTACCTACAGGTGACAAAGTTACTGATTACAAATTCGAAGATTGTGGTCAGACAACAACTGATATTACAAATTTAGGTGAATGGAATTCAGTCGGCTCAGCAGAAGAAGATATCATCACTTTCACCACTGGTGTTTTCGGTGATAAGGAGGTTGCTGGTCCAGCTACTGCTAACTCAACCGGTACGGTTGTAAACCTAACTAATGACAAATTCGGTGAACAAGTAAGCCATGTTGTTGGTGGCGAAGGTCTTGGTGCAGATGATTCATCAAATATTTTAAAACATTCACTTCTTCTTGTTCCTCAAACAGTTGCAAAGCTTAATATTACAGAAGGTCAGGCTGTTGCAAATGGCGCTGGAGCATATTTCCTCGTTTACTGTAAGATACGTAACGTAGCTGCTGGTGATGGTGCAAAAAATAGTACTGATGTATATTTGTGGGGGTCATCTGGAGACTATAAACCAATCGCAGTTCCTGTAACAACAGCAGATGCTGGATTTACATGGAAACAAGGAAAGAAATATATCTACAGATTCGTTTTCAACAGAGATGGCAACAGTGGTTTCAATCCTGGTGACAGCAAAAAAGTCCTTATACCAATTGAACTTAATGTCACTGTAGATGATTTCTCATTGGCGTCAACAACTGATGTTAATGACAAATAATTTTCAATATTTGTAAGCTTATATATTTAAGGCGCATCATTCGTGGTGCGCCTTTTTCTATAATTAAGGCTTTAAGAAGATTTTTATGGCTTCGTCGAAGATTTAAGGTTAATAAATGGCAATAATATACCACTTGGCACCTTTGACGTATTGCCAGGTTTTGTGACCTTCCCCATTATAGAGAGATGGCGCTACTTTTTCAATGGCCTGTGCCAACTACAGCCTTATTGCTAACTTTTTGCAAAGTTACCAATGTACGTGGGCAAAATTCTTGCACATGCATGTTAAAAAACAAAAAACGCCGGCACTTCCGCCAGCGACCTTTGTTTCGTGATCCGGACGCGATTCGAACGCGTGACCGTCTGCTTAGAAGGCAGATGCTCTATCCAGCTGAGCTACCGGACCATCCTTCAGCAGCCTAAAGTAATTGTGCTGCCTCGTTTTGCGCTGCAAAGGTAGTGTTTTTTCGGGGAATATGAAAATTATTTAAGGATTATTTTTGAAAATGTGACTTTTAAAGGCTTTTAGAGAGGCTTTGGCAATCTTTTCCGCTGCACTATCTTATATCCTATTGCCGCAATAGCCATAGACATCAGAGGGCTTAGATAATTGAATATACAGTAGGGAAGATAGGCGAGAGTTGGGATGCCAAGAACTGTAGATTGGGCTACACCACAAGAGTTCCATGGGATAAGAACTGAAGTGACAGAGACCGAGTCTTCCACAGTCCTGCTCATTAGCCTGCCCTCAAGCCCATTGCGCTTGTATAGACGCTTGAATACGCTGCAGCTTAGTAAGATTGCAAGGTATTGGTCTCCAGTACTCAAATTGAAAAACAGTCCGCTGAAAACGGTTGAATTTACCACAGACTGTAGCGACTTTATTTTCCGGGTAAAGGCGTGGGTGATTGTGGAAATCATACCGCTGCCTATCATCACGCCTCCGAAAATCATTGCAGCAAACACAAGGCAGATAGTGTAAACCATTCCTTCCACTCCGCCTGTTTCTACAAGGCTGTTTAGCGCCGCATTTCCAGTCTCTACTGACGTTGTCGTGATGAGTAGGTCAAGAGAAACAGCCACATAGTCCATAAAACCCGACAGTGGCGTGCCAAGAATGCTTTCAGCTATTTGTGGCTGGAGAGTGAACATTCCAACAAGACCGCACAAAGTGCTAAACATCAATACTTTATTTGTGCCTATACGCATGGCGATTAGTCCGCATGTGATGCCAGGGATTAGTAGTGTCCAGGGGGTGATATTAAACGTATTGCGTAGGTTTTCCACCATTTCTACAGACTCCGCCACTTCGTTTACGTCTGACGTTAATCCTACTATGCCAAACACTGCCAATGCGACGACCATAGACGGGACAGTCGTTATCATCATATACTTTATATGCTTGAATATTGGCACTCCGGCAGTCGATGACGCCAACACCGTCGTGTCTGACAAGGGGGATACCTTGTCCCCGAAATACGCTCCCGATATTATGGCTCCTGCCACCCATCCGGTGTGGTATCCGAATACTTCGCCTATGCCAATAAATGCCAC
>JBJECS010000281.1:0-7041 GCA_051871335.1 Muribaculaceae bacterium
CGACACGCACATCTACATCGAGACGTTCTATGGAGGACTTGGCAACATGATGCTTTACGACGGCGACCAAAATGAGCCTAATGAAGACATGAAGGACATGGGCTTTGTAGCAGACGGCACTGCATGGTGGCGTGCGGCAGACGACGACCTTTCTAACATGTGTGCAATGTCTCATTCTATGTATGACCCGGCAGGTAAGTCTGACGACTGGATGGTAACTCCTCAGCTATACATCCCTGATGAAAAGTGCCGACTTGAATTTCAGGCACAAAGTTACAAGAACAATAGCACCGACGTGCTGAAAGTTTATGTCTATGCTTCAGATGTGGTTTATAATGACCTCAACAGCAGCGATATGCAGAATTTCAAGCAGTATTCAGACCTTATCCTTGAGGAAACTCTCTCTCCCGGCGATTACGAAGGTCAGCTTAATGGCGACTGGCAAGACTTTTCTTACGACCTCTCTGCATACGCAAGAAAGAAGATTTACATCTGTTTCGTAAATGAGAATGAAAACCAGAGCGCAATCTTTGTCACTAACGTAATGGTGACTCACGACTCAGACTTCAACATCGCTCTCCGCGGCATCCCTGAATCCACTCTCAAGGCTACGGAGCAAGAAGTAAAGGGCAGTATCATTGTGACAAACCCGCTTGTGACATACAATACCGTAAAACTTCAGCTCAAAGACGGAGATGGCAAGTTGATTGACGAAATCACTGAAGATAATGTGACAATCAATGCAGACCAAAGCTACGACTTCACATTCTCTAAGCCACTGCCACTCACCATTGGCTCTGAAAATATCTTCTCAGTGTATGCCGAGCTCGACGGCAGCGCAAGTTCTACTTTCACCTCTAAGATTGATAACCTCTCATTCAAACCGGTGACAAGAGTTATCCTGGAGGAAGAAACAGGACAAGCATGTCAAAACTGTCCGCTGGGACACTTGATGATAGAAAAAATGAATGAAATTTATGGTGACAACTTCATTCCTCTTTGCTACCACACATACACAGGTGACTCTTACGAATACGGAATGACAGACTACTCACAGTATTTCCTCGGACTGATGGGCGCGCCATTAGCAAAAATCCAACGTTATGCCACTACATATTCGCCAATGGCATACATAATGGAAGACGGTGTTCAAAACTACGTTTACACAGGATATAGCGAGCCGCTGTGGCTTGACGTTGTGGCGGAGGAAATCTCCAAGGCTCGCATCGGACAGGTGGACATTGCTGTTGATTACGACCAGAGCTACAATGCAATCAAGGTGGATTATGATGTAACTTTTGCTGTATCAAAGGCAGATACAAACTACAGTCTGTTCTTTGTTGTGACAGAAGACAATCTTAAGGGATACCAGATGAACGGCTTCTATGAAAGCAGCGACGAAGACCTTGGCGAGTGGCGTAGTGGAGGACTGTATGGCAAGAAAGTTATTTCACCGTATATTTTCAACGATGTGGCTTGTGCACTCTATCCAAACGGCAGCTACAATGGTATTGCAGGACTTATCCCGACGGATGTTGTAGATAGCGAGACTTACACCGGCTCATTGATGATAAACCTTGACAGCGAAGCACAATACGTGACAGACGTAAACAACGTAAAAGTGACCTGTATCCTTATCGACGGCAACACCGGTGAAGTGATAAACAGTGCGCGAGCTCCTATGGGCGGCGAGTCCGGCGGCGTTGAAGCGATTGCTGAAGATAATAGCGCTATCAGCATCACTACAATAGGCAAGACGGTAGTGGTAAATGCTCCCACACAGGCAGACGTGGAGGTTTCCGGCATTGACGGCAGAATTATACGGACTGAACGCATCAACGGCAGTGCAGCCATCACTCTCGGATACACCGGCGTGGCTATAGTCCGCGTATCAGACGGCAAGAGCATTGTCGCAAAGAAGGTGATAATAAAGTAATCCAATTTTACTGATAACAGAAAAAGGTTGCGCCGATGTGGTGCAACCTTTTTCGTTAATTATGGGATGTGAATTACTTCACCAATACTTTCTTTACTTTTCCATCGCTCATTCTTACGAAGTTAACACCTTTTTGTGGTGCGGAGAGGATGCGACCGGAGATGTCATAACGCGCAATTTCCACTGCGTTTTCTTCTGAAATCATTTCTGCTGCGGAATATTCCGTGAGTTTCTTGATATTCAGGAGTTTTCCCCAGTTGCTGTCTGCTTTGTATGCTTCAATGGAACCTTCAGGAACGTAAAGCGTAGTTGTCTCTGCGAAAGCACTCAAATCTGTGCCATCGTATGCAGGAGGAACTGCAGCTGCGAGTGTGATTTCTTTTAGTTTGCTGCATGATGCAAAATTACCCATTTTGATATTGCTGACAGTGGAAGGCAAGTGTAATGTTTCCAAAGCACCCATATCGCGTATCACTTGCGGGTTAATTTCTGTAATACCTTCACATATAGTGAGTTCTTTTATTTTAAATGCGTAATAAAATGCGTAGTCGTTAATTGTTGTAACTCCGTCAGGTACTATATAACTTTCACCCTCTTTATATGAAGGATAAAGGTAGAGTGTTTTCATATCTGCTGAGAAAAGTATGCCGTCATTGGCTGTGTATGTGCTATTACCTTCGCTAACAGTGAATTGTTCCAAATCTGAACCTCTAAAGGCATCAGGGTCAATATATGTTACGGTGGAAGGTATATTTATTTCGGATATATAGCAGTATTCAAATGCACGTGCTTGAATTTCCAGAAGTCCTTCATTGAGAACTACTTTTCTTACCATATTTCCGCTTTTGTAACCCGGAAATTTAAAAAAGTTGTAACAGATACCCTTGGTGTTTTCAGGGAATGTAATCACGGTTTCAGTGGTAATCTCTACAATATAACCAATAGCATAACCTCCAAAAAGATAAACACCTTCTTCTCCTGTGAGAATTCTGACATAATTTGAATCTGTGAATGAACCTTTGCCAAGTGATTCAAGTTCTTCAGGCACGTTTTTTATCTCCTCAAGTTTGGAAGTACCAAAAAATGCATAATAGTCAATTCTCTTGATTCCTTCCGGCAGAGTGATTGATGTCACTTCTGTTTTATTCTGAAATAGTCTTGAGCCAATGGCGGTAACTATATATTCGTCTGTTCCGTCTGTGACTTTATTTTCCATCACCACCACTGTAGGCAGTTCGGCTGTGCATTGGATTGCCGTAGCTTCTCCTGCGGCTTCACTCTCGGTGCCATACTGATACACAATACCGTTAACGGTAACTGTTCCGGCTTGTGCCAACATAGCAGCTACAGCCGAAAAAAAGGTAAAAAAAACTTCTTCATACTTGAACAAATATTTATAGTTAAACAAAAATTAATTTTATGTCGCAAATATAATAGATATAAGGCAAAAATACATTGCAAAATCAGACAAAATCATGTCAAAATCAGACATTTTACAAATAATGGTATTGTTTTTCAAAACAATATGGCAATTTCATTTAATATTTGTGCTAAATTCGTTATTTTTCATTAACTTTGCAAGAAATCTAACTAAATATCACACGATGAACATATTAAAATCGATTTTAATCTTTTCGACTGCTATGCTTGGCATTACAGCCGCAGCGAATACCGGGCTTGGTTTTAACCAGTCCACAGCATCGGGACTAACCATTAACATAGATGCAAGTAATGTTTATACTATCGTCACTACCAACACAGACCCTCACGTGAAATGTAATGCGCTCTCCGCGGCTCTCCCTTTCGGTGACGCAAATCTGCAATTCCAGTATCAGGCATCGGCAGATGTAGATGACCTGCAGCTGTTTTTCTGCGAACCGGAGACAGAAGCGCGCTCAATCCACGCCGGTGCTATACTGAAAAAGACCGATGTATGGCAGACAGCAACCATAAATATCGCTTGCGCAAAAAATTCCTTTAGCTGGGGCAGTGCAGGAAATATTCTCCGTATGGACTTCGGAAACAAAAGTGGTATCACCATAAAAATTCGCTATATGGGTATAAATGGCTCTGAAACGCCCTCTGATGCCACTAAAAACACTCAGTCTGCAGCGATTGCCCAATATCTGAGTACTACATATCCCGCTGAAATAATAGATGTAAAAGTGACTGAAAATAAGGTGATTATCACAGGAAAAACAGTTGCTGATGGCTGCAAGCTGGTTGACATCCGCGCTTACGGGACTTCCGCTCCCCTCAGCAATTTCGCTGACGTGGCAAACCTGCCAAAAGGCAATTTTACTATTGAAAAAGACAGATATATAGCCGTGGCAGGGTTTACTTACGACCGTCTCTTGTCTAAATGGGCTGTCACTGACGCAGGTTACAGCATGCAGTCTCATGCCAGATATTGCGATGACGTTGCCGCTATCCGCCATGCCCAGCCGGGTGTCTTCAAGAGCAAAAAAGGACTTGGCGGCATCTTTAACGTGAACCTCGGTGACATCGACAACCTTGGACTCCACAGCGTGACTTTCAACACTATCCTAAATGCCGTTATTTCTATCAACAAGACGTCAGACTACACTATCCCTTATGAATACTGCGGCAAAACATACTACATAAATCCTACCCAGCAGGATTATAACGATATGATTCTCAAGACCTGCGAACAAAAAGGAGTAGTTGTTGCCGCCATAATACTCGTAAACGACGGAGGAGACCCTCAATATGCCACTACAATGCGTCACCCCGAATGTACAGGTGGCTTTTACACTATGCCTGACGTGACAGATATAGAAGGCATGCACGCATACGCAGCTTCTATCAGTTATCTCGCCGACAGATATTCGCAGACAGGCAACGGCAGAATCCATCATTGGATTATGCACAACGAGGTAGACCAGCACCGTACATGGACAAATATGGGTTCTACCCCTCTATTGCTAAGATACATGGATGCTTACCAGAAATCTCTCCGCCTCACCTCTAATATCGTCCGCCAATACGACCCTAATGCATACGTTTTGGGTTCATATACATCTTGCTGGACCGGCACGAATGGCGATGGCGGTTACCAGCCAAAGACAATGATGGACCTTATGGTTACATACGGCAACGTGGAGGGCGACTATCGCTGGGGTATAGCAGACCACCCGTATCCGCAAAGCTTCTTCAAACCAAAATTCTGGATTGAAGACACAAACGCTACTTACGACGAAAGCGCAGGCTCTTGCACTTTCAAGAATATTGAAGTGATTTCCGACTGGGTGCTACGCCGCGAACACTACTATAAAGGCACCGAAAAGCGCATCCTCCTATTCTCTGAAAACGGAGTGAACTCTATGGATAACAGCGAGGCAAACCTTAAAATCCAGGCTGCAGGTGCATGCTGGGCTTGGAAAAAAGTCAAAAGAAATGCAGGCGTTGACGCAATTATGTGGCACAACTGGTTTGACCACCCCGCAGAGGCGGCTGACGGTGTCCGTCTCGGACTCAAAGACAGCAACTTGAACCCTAAAAGGTCTTGGTATGTATGGCAAGCCGCAGGCACTGCCACTGAAGAAGCCGTATTTGACGAATACAAGTCTGTCATAGGCATCAGCAGCTGGGACCAAATACACGCCGGAGTGGCTAAAAACGGCAACGAATGGCAGCGTTTTAACTTAGACACAAGCACTGCAAGCGGCATTAAAGCCACTTACGACGGTAACTATCAGTGCTACACGCTCGTTACCACTAACACTGACCCGCAAATCTTGACCGATGCTACCACAGCGGCACTTTCTACAAACTCAAACGTACTTGCCTTTGACTATCAGTCTGACAAAGATTTCACCCTCCAAGTATTTTTCTCTCCGTTCGCCTCTGAAGAACGTTCCATAAAAGTGCCACTCAAAGCCACATCTTCTTGGCAGCGCACATATGTGGACATCGCAGCCATGAGAAATGTGTATACTTGGGGTGCTGCAGGTAGCAGGCTCAGAATAGACGTTGGAAACGCATCAGGTATCACCGCAAAATTGCGTCATCTCTGCGTAAACAGCGGTGAAATCGAGTCTCACGCAGTACTTGGTGTTACTTCTGATGGTGCGAATAATTGCACCGTAACAGGTGATAGTTCTGGAGCTTACACAGTAGTAACCTCTGGCACTGACCCTAATTTCTATTCAACAAAGCTACCGGCAAACTTGAAAACAGATGCAAATAAGCTAATATTTGAATATCAGTCTTCTACCACACTTCCAACACTCCAATTTTATTTCGTAGACTATGCAGGCGAGCTCCGCTCTGTAAAGGTGAGCAACGTCCCTTCCACTGCACAGTGGACTCAGATGGTGGTAGACATTTCAAACATCGTAATCAATCATGGGTGGGGATTTGGAGGTGACTATATCCGCATCGACCCGGGTAACGCTGCCGGCATTAATTTCAAAATCCGCGGACTGAAAGTAAACAACGGCGAATTTACGTCAGACCATATTCTCATCCTTGACAATCAGGTTGCAAACGACCTTTCTCTCTCCCGCGACTACAATTCAAAGCCTTACGAGGCAGACCTTGCGTACGGTCCACAGTTGCTTTACAACAGCTGGGCTATCAATACGACAGGCTCAGACCCTTATACACTTACAAACCCTCTGGAAATTAACCTAAACGAAGATGCAACCAAGCTCCACTTTGAATACAAATCTACCGCAGACGTTGAGCCGCTTGAACTCTTCTACCTCAGCCCGGAAACCGCTTATCGCTCCCGCAAATATTCCGGAAAAATGCCTGCCGCTGCAGATTGGACAAAAGTAGTATTGGACATTGAAGAGGCGCGCAATGCTTTTGGATGGGGATATACCGGCGACGTACTTCGTATAGACCTTGGCAACACCATTGGCTCAAGTATTCAGCTACGCAAAATCTCCATCAACAACAATGCCGAGCAGTCAACCGACGTACAAATTGTAGAAGCAGGCGGATGGGCTGTGTATGGCACAGTCGGCGGTGCAGTCATTGTCAGTGACACAAAGCAAGCATTTGACGTTTTCAATGTTGCAGGAGCTCTTATTCGTCGCATAGATGCACAAGGACAGACATTTGTTTCCCCCTCCCCC
>JBJECS010000282.1:0-6958 GCA_051871335.1 Muribaculaceae bacterium
ATCTGATGGCAAATATGTCAACGACCTACCCTATTTTTGGCCTAAAAATACCGCCGACAAGCTGAAATTTTACGCATTTAATGGAAATCCTGCTACTTGGAAAAAAATTGATTCGGACGGCAATCTTTACAATGGAGCGGAATATACAATGTTTCAAGGCGCAAAACTCATGGATGGCAGTGTTTATAATGACACATGGGTGACATATAGCGAAGGCGACTATAATTATCAGACAGAACACTACGGTGATGATTCGAATAAATATCATTTTGGCGGCTTCACAATGTCTACACCATCTATATTGTTCTTCCAAAACGAGGGAGCCATGAAACAGACAGACCTGCTTTACGCATGCACAGAGAAATCTCGCAGCGAACTTGACGCTAACGGTAATCTAAAGCTAAACTTCCGCCACGCCCTTGCAATGGTTTGCATGGAATTTCAAAACAACATGCCAAATACCTGCGTAGAAATATTGGACTTTGGAACAGTCAACACCCCAATTCAGGCTAAATGTACCATCACCGGCGCAACCGACGGTCAATTTAGTGACACATCACAGTCCGGGACTGCTCCTACTCCTTCATGCACATGGAGCGACTGGCAGTATGACGGATTTACCGGAACCAATCTTAGCGACCACACAACAAAGCAACACAATTGGTTCTGGTTAGGAGAGAGAGCTGATAAAATTAACCAGTTGCGTGGTCCTCGCAAAGATACAGGAGGAAATAATGTGGCAGGTGACTATTTCAACGCATCAAAATGCGATGCTACAGCCGATTATAACCCGGGATATACTGCAGAAAATGGATTAGGTTATCAAACAGCATTTCTTCAGATTCCGATGAAGGACTCAGGAGTGCCGGCATACGTTCCTTCTCCGGGAGTTAATGTTTATAAACAGAAAGGCACCTGTATAGTCGCCAAATTACGCATAAAAAATGTTGCAGACCCTACACAAAACAATGGTTACCCAACAGATAAAGATGAATATATATGGGTAGACACAAGAATAGATCATCCGGATGAAGGAGCAGAAATAGCCATCCCTATGAAATTTGAATGGGAAGCCGGCAAAAAATATATCTATAAAATAACGTTTGGCAAAAACGGTACCGGCGGCTACGAAGTAACAAGCAGTGAAAAAGCACTTATCCCAATAGACTTAACAGTGACAGTTGACGACTTCTCACACGGCGGCGAGCACGGCGCAACACTCTAAAAATTAAAAAATAAGTAATCTCAGATACGATGAATAAATTTGCAAAACATATAGCAATACTCGTAGGCGCGGCACTGACAGTAGCGAGCACAGCTTGTGAAGATGATTTCGGCAGAGATATGGGTGGTAATGGTAATAATCGTGACACTATCTCTTTCAGCATTTCTTCAGACAATGCTGCGAGCCGAGCTGATAATTCCGAAGAAACCGAAATCATCGAAATCAAGCAGCGTTACACATCTATTGTAGTAGCAGGTGACACAATCCCTGTATGCGTTACAATAATGCCTAACAATCCGGTGGTTTTTTCAGACATACAAGAGACTCCTGACTCTCGTAGCGCAGCTGTAACTACGGATAATCTCACTTCGTTTAACGTAACTGCACTCGATGAAGACGGTGACCTATATTTTAATAAAGATTTCAATAGCAGCGACAAAGGAACAGACGGAAGTTATTCCACAGAACACTATTGGCCTTCCATTCACTCTCTTGGATTCTTCACCACTGCATCAAACCTGGGCATTTCTCCAAAAACGAAATATGGCATGACTTTCTTGCGTGAAGGGAATACCGGAGACTTGTTTACCAAAGTGCGTCCGCTATACCACTATATTAGGTTTAACTACAATATGCCCGACGTGGAAGATGCCGGAAAAACTAATGCCACAGACCAGCCAGACATCGTATTAGGTATTGCTGAAAACAGGTACAGAAAAGACAATCCTGAACAAATAGTCCTTCACCATGCACTTTCCGCTGTCGACTTCAAAGTAGGCACTTTCAAGCAAGATATTAGAGTGACCGGGGTTGATTTGATTGGCGTGAAAAATTCAGGCAGCTGTGAAATGAAGGTAGAAACTATTCAGGGAAGTGATTTCACAGAGGAGAACCAACACTCAAGCGCAGTAACAACCTGGACATGGACTCCCGGCTCAAATAAATCAACTTACACTGCTTCTTTTGATAAAACTGTAACTGAAGGAGCTACCGGAGACGCCGCTGTTATCAATACGACTTCAGACAATACAACATTTATGCTCATTCCTCAGCCTACAACTGACATGAAGCTCAAATTTAAATTTGGTGTTTCAGGTAATGGTTTCGTTGATACTGAGCGCTCATATGAATTTGAAGCAAGTCTTGCGGCACTGCTCGGCTCAGAGCCGCTGAAGGCTGACCATAAATACATCATTACAGTAGGTCTTAACCAAGAAGAAATGGGCATCTCAGTAAATGACGACTGCGATGCAACAGTAAAGAACAATGTAGCAATCCAAAACACAGGCTTTGCTACCGGATATGTGCGCGCCGCAATCGTCGGTTTCTGGAAAAACGGCTCAGGCGACATCATCGTACCATGGAATGACGACAAAATCTCCCCAAACGAAGAATACGGCAAATTTGAATGGAACACACCAGCCGCGGGAGGAGATTGGACAGCCCACTGGAAACTTGCATCAGACAATTATTACTATCACCAAGAGCCTGTGGCTCGTAACCAGGAAACTTATCCTCTCTTTAACACCTACACTCTCAATGCGGCAGCTCCGGTGACAGGCGCAGTGCTTGAAATAGACATCGTGGCGCAGATAATCCATGAAAATTCTATAAAGACATGGACTGCCTTCCCTTGGCCATAAAAAGACAAGAAATCAATTTTTTTCATCGTATAAACAAAAACGGGCGCAAAACGCCCGTTTTTTCGTTGGATTATCTCAACATTTCCGTATTTTTGGATATTTTAGGCAAAAACATTTCCGTATTTTTGGATATTTTGGGTAAAAACATTTGCGTATTTTTGGATATTCCTATTTTTTTAACTTATAAAACACTATAGAAATAACGAAAATGGGGCTAAACACTCTTCAAATTGAGCATTGTCCCATTGTCTCAAAACACACTTGCCATTCCACCAAGGAAAAAATCTTATTGCTGCCGACGTAAAATATCAGGGATTTTATGTAAATTTGCAAAATAAGATTTATCAAATAGAAGTACATATATCCTCTATGATACACGAAATCACCATTCAAAACATACTCCCTGACGTATTCAGCGACATAAAAGACCGCCAGCAAATCACGGCGAGCGAAATATGGCTTAAAACAGTCACATTTCGGCGAGGAGAACGTTATCTGATTTCTGCGCCTTCCGGTGCCGGAAAATCTTCGCTTTGCGCATTCATCTCCTGCTCAAGAAAAGACTATGAGGGCAAAATTCTTTTCGACGGCGTGGAAACAAGAAATTTTGACATCAACCATATCTGCCAACTGCGCAGAAATGCTATCTCATTCATGACACAGAGGACTCTGATTTTCCCGGAACTGACTGTATTAGAGAATATTAACCTAAAAAACGGCATTTGCAAGTATAAATCGGCATCAGACATCAAAAACATGATGCAAATCCTTGACATTGAGCAGCTTGCAGACCGCAAAGCAGGTCTTTGCTCTATCGGACAGCAGCAGCGAGTGCAGATTGCCACCATTCTCTGCCAGCCTTTTGATTTTCTCATTATGGACGAGCCGGTAAGCCACCTTGACGAGAAAAATAACACTATCGCCGCAAATCTCATCGCCACAGAGCTCGAAAGCCGCGGCGCCGGGCTTATCACCACATCTGTAGGCAACCCGCTGAAAATTAACAATGCAATACACTTAAATCTATGAAGCACAACAGTTTACTCACTGCACTACTGCGCAAAAATATCAGCATTTCACAGACCATAGGCTACACACTCGCCAATCTCGTAGGGCTGTCTATAATACTCATCGCTCTCCAGTTTTACGCAGATGCCGGAAAAGTAATCAGCGGTGAAGAAAACATCTCAGGTGCAGACTATATAGTCATTACCAAGCACTTTGGACCTATCGGTGGCGGAAACCTCACCTTCAGCCAAGAGCAAATTGACGACATAAAGTCACAGCCTTGGGCAGCAGACGCCGCACCATTCACCGCCGCGCAGTTCAGCGTCAGCGCAGCTGTGAATTTCGGTGGCAAAGGCATGTCTACGGCACTGTTCCTTGAAGCCGTGCCCGACCAATTCCTTGACGTAAAGCCAAAAACGTGGCATTACACTCCGGGCGAGATGGAAGTCCCCGTAATACTCCCAAAAGACTACCTGTCGCTATACAATTTTGGCTTCGCCTCCACCCGTGGACTGCCAACAGTGAGCGAAGACGTGATTGGTATCATCCCTATATCACTGTATATCAGCGGAAAAGGAATGAGCCAGGCATATACGGCATATGTCGTCGGCTTCTCATCTCGCATCAACACCATTGCCGTGCCGCAAACTTTCATAGACTATGCAAACTCGGTCTTTGCCGACGGAAACGCCGCCCCCTCGCGCGTCATCGTGGAAATCTCACGTCCCGGCGACCCGAATATTGAGACGTATCTCGCTGAAAACGAATACGATAACGCATCAGGAAACAGCGACAAGTCTCAGCTGAAATTTTTCCTCATACTCATCACCGGAATAGTAGTAGCCATCGGCGCTATCATCACGCTGCTGTCGCTATTTATCCTCCTGCTCTCCCTCCACCTCCTGCTACAGAAAAATCGTGAAAAAATCCACGACCTTATGATGATAGGCTTTACGCCGAAAGAAATCGCCGGCGTTTACTGTCGTATTGTATTATATATCAATGCATTGGCGCTAATATCCGCAATCATTGTCATGCTCGCCTCCTCACACTGCTGGCGCAGCATACTTGCCAATATGAACATCTCTCCCGCACCCGTCACCACCACATGTATCGTTGGAGCTGTTATAATTATTATAGTTTCATTAATAAATTTTATCACAATAAACCGACAAATAAAACGTTCTTTCTAAATAAAAACAGCATTTTATGACGAATTTACTCAAATACATATTCCTGACAATCATTCTATTACCCTCTTTCTCCTCTGCAAAGGAGAAAAAAATAAATATCGAAAAGCCGGACATGGAACAAATCCGGCGCGACGTTTTAGACCCTGCTTCTAAGTATTACTACCCCAAACTCATGCGCCAATATGAGCAAAATGAGACGATTATGAACCTTCAGGACTACCGTCACCTATACCTGGGTATGGTATTCCAAGAAGATTACAATCCTTATAGAAAAAACGAGAAAAGCGCTGACATTGAGCGACTTTACTATCAAAAGTCACACACTCGCGTAGAACTTGACTCTATCATATCCTATGCAGAACATGCACTGCAAGACGACCCGTTTAATTTTGAGCAGATAAATTTCCTTATCTTTGCCCTACAAAAACGCAAAAAGACAAATCGCGCCGCTATTTGGCAATACCGACTCAACCACCTCCTGGAGGCTATCGCATCCACCGGCACAGGACTCGACCCCGACAATGCATGGTATGTAATCAGCCCTCAGCACGAATACAACATAATAAATTTCCAAAACGGAGTCGCTGAGCATCAAAAGTATGTTGAGCCTTATTACGACTACATCGAAATTAAAAAAGTCAACGACAAGTCGCCACAAGGATATTATTTCAACATCAGATATATCCTTGAGGAATACTACCGCAAATTCCCTGAACAATAACTAATCAAGCCATGAAAAAACTTTGCGTCAGCCTGTTAATCTCCTTTTTAGGACTCTTACCCACTACTCTTTGTGCTCAAACCGAATATCCCGACTCTCTCCTCCGCCGCTATGCAGCAAAAATGCTGATGGTGGGTTTCCGAGGAGACAGCGTGACAGACTTATGCGATGCCGCAAGGTATGTTAGAGACCTTCATGTGGGAGGTATTATACTTTTCGACGTGGACTTGACCGGCACTAAGGAACTCGGCTCCCGAAATATCACGTCTAAAGAGCGACTTACCGCCATGACTGCGAAACTTCAGAGCCTTTCAGACGGTAAACTAATCATCGCACTGGACCAGGAAGGCGGACGCGTAGCAAGACTTAAGCCGCAATATGGCTACACTCCCACCGTCAGCCACGAATATCTCGGGAAAATCAACAGCCGCGACACTACAACGCACTATGCCGCAATTATGGCTCGCGAACTCGCAGAATCCGGCATAAACATGAATCTCGCCCCGGATATTGACATCCTTAACCCTGACTGTCCTGTAATAGGCAAACTTCACCGCGCTTTTTCAGCTGATATACTGGCAGTTACACAAAATGCAGAATGGTTTATCGACGCTCATTCTGCATACGGCGTCACTTGTGCCGTAAAACACTTTCCGGGACATGGCAGCAGCATGGCAGACTCGCACTATGGACTCACTGACGTGACTAACACATGGAATATCAGTGAATTAAGTCCTTTCAGCACACTAATCAACAACGGCAAACTTCAAGCCGTAATGACTGCACATATCTTTAACCGCAACATTGACCAAAATTTCCCAGCTACTCTTTCTCACAAAACCCTCACCGGGCTTCTCCGCGAAAAACTTGGATTTGAAGGACTTATCCTGACGGATGATATGTATATGCAGGGCATTATCGACAACTATTCCATCGAAGAAGCCGTCACTCTCGCCATCAATGCCGGGGCTGACATTCTCGTTATGGGCAACAACATCTCCACCGGATTTGAGTCGGAACGCCCTTTCCGCATCGTGGATATTATTATTGATGCTGTGCACGCCGGAAAAATTTCTCCCGCACGCCTCAAAGAATCTTACGACCGCATTAACCGCTATATAAATTTCTAAATTTTGCCAACTCACAGAAAATGCGTAACTTTGCAAAA